>JAITQL010000189.1 GCA_031288935.1 Tannerella sp. | reverse complement strand
GAAATTAATTGAGTACTTTTGTACTTGACCTTGAGATTTTTTGTTTCCATTATAATTGTTTGGAATTCAGCTATAAAGATACAAAATTTCAAGGTCTTTTCCAAATAAAAACAATTTTTTTGTTGATATTCAATCATTTATGACAATGCAACTTTTTTTGTCATGCAGTAAAAATAGCACCTCAAAAAAAGAATTAACCCGAAAATGAAATATTCGTTGTAACTTGCGCCCGCATTATTCTTTAAAAAAGTACACCTATGAAACATCTATTCAATTGGGGTCAGTGGATACCCGCGAAAAAACATTTTTGTGCGAGGTGGATTCAAGCAGCCGTTATTTGCTGTTTCATCTCCTCGCTTTACGCTCAAAACCGTGAACCGGCCCGGGTGGATACGTATCCGGACACCTGGGTGGCCACGGATGCGCTCGGGCGGACGATGCCCGGATATTCGGAGGTCGGCCCGGTGAAGACGGATCACGAACGGGTCGTCGGCATTTTTTACATTACCTGGCACAGCGACCAGGCGGCTAATTTGAAAGCGCCCTATTCGGCGGATGTCTCGAAGATTCTGGCCAAAGACCCGTTCGCACGTTTCAACGGCGACAATCCCTTGTGGACGGAAGGCTCCTACCACTGGGGCGAACCGGAAGAAGGCTATTTCCTGAGCAGGGACGAGTATGTGATTCGCAAGGACATGTCCATGCTGGCAGATGCCGGGGTGGACGTCCTGGTGATGGACGTGACCAATGCCGTGAGATACTGGGAGGAATGGGAGACGCTGTTTGGCCTCATGCAGCAGATGAAGGCGGAAGGCAACCGGGTGCCGCAATTCTGCTTCTGGGCGTTCAACGGCCCGGTGATTACGGTCGTGCAGGATTTGTACGAAAAAATCTACAAGCAGAATAAATATCGGGACTTGTGGTTTTACTGGGACGGAAAACCCCTGTTGCTGTATAATGCCAAACCGGTTTTCGATGCCAACGGCGGCGGAGTGAACAATCCGAATCCCAATTATGACCCGGACGCCAAAACCAATCCGCGGAATCCGCACTACGGCGACCCGGACTATACGGAAGAAGCGTATGCGGACTATACGGCCGAGGTAAAGGCCTATTTTACCGTGCGCAACATGTGGTGGGGATACTACGAGTGGGCGGGCGAACGCTTTATTGGAACGGAAGACAACTGGAGTTTCGGATATGATCTGGGCAACAGGCAGGTGCAGAGCCTGACGCCCGACGAACTGGTGTCCACGCACCGGGGGCGGCAGGAAGAGGCTGCCGTAACGCCCGCCCAGCATGCCAGCAGTATGATCGGGAAATCCTGGACGCGCGACGGGGGAGAACCCGCCCTGAACGATCGGGATATGCCCGTGCCGACCCGTGTCCCGTGGCTCGGCAAGACGGTGGACGATCCGGCCGCCTACGGTATTTATTTCCAGGATCGCTGGGACGAAGCGTTAAAGTCTGACCCGCGCTTCCTCTACCTGAACGACTGGAACGAATGGACGGCCGGCAAATACGTGGCCGGCAAGGCGCCCGGATACGACGCGCCCGGCCCGACGGAATTTCTGGGACGGAAAAACTCCTTCTATTTTGTCGACCAGTATAATGCCGAGTTTAACCGTGCCATTCAACCCATGAAGGGGGGCTATACGGACAACTACTACATGCAGATGGCGCAGAACATCCGCAAATACAAGGGCGTACGCCCGATACCGGAATACGCGGGCTTCGACCGTCTGGCCATTGACGGACAGTTCGACGATTGGACGGCCGTCAAAAGCGCGTTCTTCGATACGAAGGGGGATGTCGCCCACCGCGACCACAAGGGATACGGCGGCTTGCATTATACAAATACGTCCGGACGCAACGACTTGCTTGTTTCCAAAGTGGCCGTAGACGAAACCAGCGTCTATTTTTATGTCGAAACAGACCGGGCGATCACTTCCCGTACGGGAGACAACTGGATGCTGCTGCTGATTGATGCCGACCGGAATCCCGCTACCGGCTGGTACGGATACGATTTTCTAATCAACAAGGAGGTGAAAAGCGACAAAAGTACCACCGTCATGAAGTATCATGCAGGGAAAAAGCGTTGGCAGCCGGTTGCTTCGGCGGCTTTTCGCAGCGAGGGCAACAAACTGGAACTGTCGGTCGACCGGAAAATTCTGGGCATCAACAGTCCGTCGTTCACGATTGACTTTAAATGGAGCGACCATCCTGCCGGTCTGGACGATCCCGTCTCCCTGTGCGTCGACGGAGATACGGCGCCCAACCGCCGGTTCAATTACCGTTTTATCTGGAAACAGAATCCTTAACAAACTTATATAATTCAACCAATCAAGATGAGTAAAAAATCAATTGTATTCTTCCTGTTTTGCCTGTGTGCAGGCATGCAGGCACAGGACTTGCCGCCCGTTTTCGGTGCGGAGTATTCAAACGCCGCGTTCAGGGACAGCCGTGCACGGGCATACATTACGCCGCAGCGCATCGTCTGGAAGTATGACGGACAGGGGCGGTTGATGACCGGTTCCGAAGGGCTTCTCGCTGCCGGCCATAACGGACAGAGCGAGCTGACCGGCAAACAGGTGTTCACGATGCGCAGTACCGAGAACGAATATCCGGCCATCCTGCTCGATTTCGGCAAGGAGATACAGGGCGGGTTGCAAATCGTCACCAGCGCTGCCGGGAAAAACGTGCCCGTGCGGATTCGCGTACGCTTTGGCGAATCCGTGTCGGAGGCCATGAGTACGGTGGGAGGCGCACAGGGCGCAACGAATGACCATGCCATGCGCGACTTTACGATGGAAGTCCCCTGGCTGGGCGTGGCGGAGGTCGGCAACAGCGGATTCCGCTTTGTCCGCATTGACCTGGCAGAGCCGAATGTCACGCTCAGCCTGAAGGAAATCAATGCCATCTTCACCTATCGCGACATTCCCTACCTCGGATCGTTCCGCAGCAGCGACGAACGGCTGAACCGCATCTGGCTCACCGGCGCCTACACGGTGCACCTCAACATGCAGGAATACATCTGGGACGGCATCAAGCGCGACCGTCTGGTGTGGCTCGGCGACCTCCATCCCGAAGTGATGACCGTGAATACGGTTTTCGGATACAACGAGGTCATCCCCAAAAGCCTGGATCTGGCGCGGGACATCACGCCCCTGCCCGGATGGATGAACGGGATGTGCTCCTATTCGCTCTGGTGGGTCATCATTCACCGCGACTGGTACAAGTATCAGGGCAATCTGTCCTATCTCAGGGAACAGCAGCCCTATCTGACGGGGTTACTGGAGTTGCTGTTCACCAAAGTCGATGCTTCGGGCAGGGAAAAGCTCGATGGCGGAGGCCGGTTTCTGGATTGGCCGTCCAGCCCCAATACAAAAGGGATTGATGCCGGTTTGCAGGCTCTAATGGTACTGGCTTTCGAGGCGGGAGCGGAAATGTGCGCCGTACTGGGCGACGAAGCCCTGGCCAAAAAATGCAGCGCGACCGTCGACTTGATGAAAAAACAAGTCCCCGATCACAACCAACTGAAGCAGGCCGCCGCTCTGCTGGCTCTGGCCGGCATGTTGCCGGCCGGGCAGGCCGACGGGGAAGTGATCTCGGTGGGTGGAGCCGGGAATTTCTCTACATTCTACGGCTACTACATGCTGCAAGCCCAGGCAAAAGCCGGAAACTACCAGGCGGCCATCAACAACATCCGTCAATTCTGGGGAGGGATGCTGGACTTGGGCGCCACCACGTTCTGGGAAGATTTCGACCTGGACTGGATCGAAAATGCGGCGGGAATCGACGAACTTGTCCCGGAAGGGAAAAAGGACATTCATGCCGATTTCGGCGCTTACTGCTACAAGAATCTGCGCCACAGCCTGTGTCACGGATGGGCTTCGGGGCCTACCGTCTGGCTCAGCGAGCATGTCCTGGGCGTGAAGGTGATGCAACCCGGATGCAAGGTCTTGAAAATAGAACCCCACCTGGGCGATCTGGAATGGGTGGAAGGTACTTTCCCCACTCCGCAGGGCGTCGTATCCATCAAACATGAAAAGGGTGCGGACGGAAAGGTTAAAACCGGCGTAAAGGCGCCCAGGGGCGTTAAGATTGTTTATTGAATCGCATGAACGGAGTTTGTCGAAGGATCGTCGAAGGCATGTCGAAGGCACGTCGAAGGCACGTCGAAGGATCCTCCGAAAAATTCCCGTTGAAAAGCGTATAAAAATATACCTGACAGTGAATGAAATTAAGCATATGATGAAAACTGTAATGATCTTCAGTCCGCTTTTTGTGTTTGTTTGTATTGCGGCGTGCAGCCCAAAGGACAAAAACATACTGGCGCCGGGCGCGAAAGTGGAGAAACTGGCCGAAGGCTTCCTGTTCACGGAAGGCCCTGCGGCAGACAAGGCGGGAAACGTGTATTTCACCGACCAGCCCAATGACCGGATTCTCAAATGGTCGGTCGACGGTACGCTTTCCGTGTTTCACGACCGGCCCGGCCGCGCAAACGGACTGTATTTTGACAGGGAAGGATACCTGCTTTCGTGTTCCGACGGGGACAACGAACTCTGGCGCATCGACGTGAAGGATGGCCGGCACACGGTGCTGGTTGCGGATGTTGAAGGCGGAAAGCTGAACGGCCCCAACGATTTGTGGATACGTCCCGACGGGGGAATCTATTTTACCGACCCGCTTTATCCGCGCGACTACTGGACGCGCGACCCGCAAACGCAGCAGCCCGGCCAGTACGTGTATTTTCTCGCCCCCGACCGGAAGCAGCTGATGACCGTTGCAACCGATCTGGAACAGCCGAACGGAATCATCGGCACGCCGGACGGAAAGACGCTCTATGTGGCTGACATCCGTGCCGGGAAGACGTATGGATACGACATCCGGCCGGATGGATCATTAAGCAACAAACGATTGTTTGCCCCCCTGGGTTCCGACGGAATGACCGTCGACAGCGAGGGGAATGTCTATCTGACCGGGCGCGGAGTGACGGTTTTCAATCCGAAGGGCGAACAGATCGCGCACATCCCGGTCGAAGCCGACTGGACGGCCAATGTCTGTTTCGGAGGCAAAGACCGGAATATCCTGTTTATTACGGCCTCGCAGTATCTGTACGGATTGCAGATGAACGTATCCGGCGTAAAATAGCGGGTTTTTTTCATGCCTGCACGGCGTTGCTCGCAAAAAATGAGTACCTTGCAGGCCGAACATGTATTAAATTGATTTTATGTTATGAATAAGATGAACAGACGCGAATTTATCCGGACAGGTACGGCCGGATTAGTTGGACTTTCGGTTGCCGGTGCGGGAGTCGTGAATGGAGGTTGCACGCCGGCGGCAGACCGTACACTCGTTGACAGGATCAAGCTGGGCCATTCCGGTTTGACCGTTTCACGCATTGCGATGGGAACGGGGTCGATCGGAGGAAACAGGAGTTCGAACCAGACCCGTCTGGGGATGGATAACTTTGTAAAACTGGCGCACCATGCCTACGAACAGGGGATCCGCTTTTATGACATGGCCGACTCGTACGGTTCCATGCCCTACGTCGGCGAAGCCGTCAAAAGCCTGCCCCGCGAAAAGATTACGCTGCTTTCCAAAATATGGACGTTTGAAAACGGGTCGGAACAGATACAGCCCGTCGAGAAGGAATTAGACCGTTTCCGCAAGGAAGCCCAAACCGATTACTTCGACATCCTGCTTATGCACTGCATGACGCAGGGCGACTGGTCGCAAACGCGCACCCATTACATGGACGCCCTGTCGAAGGCCAAACAGGACGGAATCGTGAAGGCGGTCGGCATTTCGTGTCATGACATCAACGCATTGAACGAAGCCGCCGTCAATCCCTGGGTCGACGTTATCATGGCACGCATCAATCCCTTCGGCTCCAAAATGGACGGCACGCCCGAAGAAGTCAACGCCGTGTTAGAGAAAGCGCAGCAAAACGGCAAGGGGATCATTGCCATGAAGATATTCGGCGAGGGGACGCACGTCTCCGACCCCGAACGCGAACAGTCCATCCGCTATGCGGTGCGCGAAGGAAACGTACACTGCATGACGCTTGGATTGGAGTCCGAAGTCCAGATGGACGATGCCGTCGAGCGGGTGATGAGAGCCGTCAAAGGCTGACACGGATTCAAAAATTCAAAAATTCAA
>JAITQL010000158.1 GCA_031288935.1 Tannerella sp. | reverse complement strand
CGAGAGAGTGCACTACATCGTGACATACGCCAATAACGTCGACATCGGCACGGCCAGGGCCACGGTTACAGGCGCAGGCGGCTACAGCGGCACGCTGCTGCTAAACTTCCAGATCGTGGCCGCACCCAAACCGGTCAGCGGCCTGGTCATTACCGCCCTCCCGGATCAGACCTATACCGGCTCGGCATTCCGTCCGGCGCCGGAGGTGAAGGACGGCAGCACGACGCTGGTCGAGGGTACGCACTACACCCTGACATACGCCAACAACGTCAACGTCGGCACGGCCACGGTCACCGTCACGGGCACAGGCGTCTACAGCGGCACGAAGACGGTGACCTTCCGGATCGTGGCTGCGCCCAAACCGGTCAGCGGCCTGGTCGTTAGCGCCATCCCGGATCAGACCCATACCGGCTCGGCGATTCAGCCGACGCCGGAGGTGAAGGACGGCAGCACGACGCTGGTCAAGGATACGCACTACACCCTGACATACGCCGGCAACGTCAACGTCGGCACGGCCACGGTCACCGTCACGGGTCTGGGCAACTACAGCGGCACGAAGGCGGTGACCTTCCGGATCGTGGCTGCATCCGTGCCGGCGTCTCCCCCGGTAGCGGTGTACGGGCGGAGGCTGACACCGACCGGAGGCACGGGTACGCTGTTCGACCCGTACGTCCTCGCCGTCACGGCGCCCGACACCGCGCGGACGCTCCTGCCGTCCAACATCACGGTGACGGACGACGCCGGCGCGGTAGCAGTGATGTATGCCGACAGCTTCTTTACGCAGTCCATGCATAGCGTCGACTTCAATCCGGGCGACACGGTGACGGTCTACGTGAAGATCACATCGGGCGGCACGGATTACTACCATTCGCTGAGGCTCGCCAGTCCAAAGACGGTACTGCCGCCCGTCCTGTACACGGTGAAGGTGCCTGCCGTGGCGGGCTTCACGACCGATCCGATAGCCGGCACGTATCCCGTGTCGAGCGGTTCGGACTTCACGTTCCGTCTGACGCCCGCCTCCCTGATACCCTCCGGCATGCAGCTGACGGTGGCAACGAACCGCCTGCTGCTGTCCGATGCCGCAGGGCTGCGGGTCACGCCGAACCAGGACTCGTACACGGTCGTCATCCTCCGCGTGCAGGAAAATACGGAGATCGGCATCTCCCTCGTCGCAACGGGTGTCGACGCCATCGCCCCCGCGCAGGTCTGGGCTTCCGGCCGCACGCTGTATATCCATGCCACGCAGTCCGGCACGGCGCAGGTCTACCGCCTGACGGGTCAGCTGGTAACGGCGCTGCCGTTCGCCGCCGGCGAAACCGCGCAGACGACGCTGCCGCAAGGGGTGTATGTCGTTGCAGCGAACGGAAAAGCGAGCAAGGTAATCATTGAGCATTGAGACTGAAATGCCGGAATCATTGAATTTTTGAATCTTTGAATCGTTGAATCATTGAATTGAAGGAAGGGCGTCGCCGGGAGGGTGGCGCCTTTTTTTTGCCTGTTCGAGCAGCGCTGCAATCGTTTGCCGGAGCGCCGGATGTTGCAGCGAGGGGGCGATTTCGGCCAGGGGCTGCAGGACGAACAGCCGCTTGTGCATTAGCGGATGGGGCAGGACGAGACCGGGCTGTTCCAGTACCAGCCGGTCATAGAGGAGCAGGTCGATGTCGACCGGACGATCCCGATACGCTGCCGTGCCGCCGGTTTTGGAGGAGCGTCCCAGCTCCCGTTCGATCTGCTGCGTCACCGCAAGCAGTTCCGCCGGACTTAAACCCGTTTCCAGCTGCAGGGCGGCATTCAGGAACGGATGCGGCGAATCGTATCCCCAGGGCGCTGTTTCATAAAAACCGGAAAGGGCAGGAATATCCCCTGCCCTTTCCGCCAGCAGCGCTGCCGCTGCGATCAACTGTTTCCGTCTGTTTCCGAGGTTGGCGCCCAAACCCAGATACGCTGTTGCCATCCGTTTCCGCGCTTACAGAATCAGCATGGCGTCGCCGTAGGCGCAAAACCGGTACTTCTCCTTGATGGCCGTTTGATATGCCGACATGGTCAGTTCGTAGCCGCCAAACGAGGCCGTCATCATCAGCAGCGTGGAGAGCGGCAGGTGGAAGTTGGTGACCATCGCGTTGGCCACGCTGAATTCGTAAGGCAGGAAAATAAACTTGTTCGTCCAGCCGTCGAACTCCTTGAGGTGCCTGTCGGTGCTTACCGACGACTCGATCGCCCGCATGACCGACGAACCGACGGCACATACGCGCCGGTTGCCGTCGATAGCCCGGTTGACGGTTTCAGCGGTTTCCCGCCCGATCAGTACCTGTTCGGAGTCGATCTTGTGCTTGGACAAGTCCTCCACGTCAATCTCGCGGTAATTCCCCAGTCCGGAATGTACGGTCAGGAAGACGAACTTGCCGTCCTTGATTTCGATCCGGCGCATCAGTTCGCGACTGAAGTGCAGACCGGCGGCCGGCGCTACCACGGCGCCTTCCACGGTGGCATAAATGGTCTGGTAGCGTTCCGCATCGTCGGATACAACCGGCCGGTCGATGTATTTGGGCAGCGGCGTCTCGCCCAGGGAATACAGATTCTTCTTGAAAGAGGCGTGCGAACCGTCATAGAGGAAGCGCAGCGTCCTTCCGCGCGACGTCGTGTTGTCAATCACCTCCGCCACCATCGAATCGTCATCTCCGAAATACAGCTTGTTTCCGATACGGATCTTCCGCGCCGGGTCTACCAGTACATCCCACAAACGCAGGTTGGGATTCAACTCCCTCAGCAGGAAAACCTCTATCCTTGCGCCTGTTTTCTCCTTGTTTCCATACAAGCGGGCAGGAAACACCTTCGTATTGTTCATAATAAACACGTCGCCGGCGCCAAAATATTCGATCAGATTCTTGAATATCTTGTGCTCGATTTTGCCGCTGTTCCGGTGTATCACCATCAGGCGCGACTCGTCCCGCTGAGGCGCCGGGTGCATGGCAATCAGATTTGCCGGCAAATTAAACTTGAATTTAGACAGTTTCATCTTTATCATTTTAATATTATATTCTTCAAATAATCATCCATATGGTCGGGAGACATGCACATGTCCAGTGTCACGCTCCCGATGCGCGTGCGCTGCAATGCAATCAGATGCGCTCCGGAATGAAGCGCCTCGCCGATGTCGCGAGCCAGCGCACGGATATACGTGCCCTTGCTGCAAGTCACCCGGATTTGAATCACGGGCAGGGTGCAGGCCAGCAACTCGATCGCGTCGATAACCAGCGTCTTTGCCTTCAAAGGCGCGTCTTCTCCTTTTCGTGCCAGCTCGTAGGCCCGTTTCCCCCCGATTTTGCAAGCGGAGAAAACAGGCGGCACCTGCCGGATTTCTCCCGTAAACTTCGCCAGCGCTTCTTTTACCGTCTCGCAGGTGATATGGTCTACGGGATACGTCCGGTCTACTTCCTTCTCCAGATCGAACGAGGGCGTCGTCTCGCCCAGTTTGATGGAGGCCACATACTCTTTCGCGGCAGACTGGAACTCGTCGATCCGTTTGGTCGCCTTCCCCGTGCAGAGAATCATGACGCCCGTCGCCTTCGGATCCAGCGTTCCGGCATGTCCTACTTTGATTTTCTTTACGTTCAGCTTGCGCGAGAGCTTGTAGCGAAACTTGTTGACCAGATCGAACGACGTCCAGTCCAATGGCTTGTTGAAATAAAGAATCTCGCCGCCGGTAAAATCCATCTCCCTGTTCGTCATAATCCCTGCTTTGCCAAAGAATACATAATCGCAAACAGTCCGGCAGCCACGCAATAACAGGCAAAATAAACCAGTTTGCCCTTTTTGACCAGCCGGATCATCCACCGGCAGGCCATCATGCCCGTGACAAAAGCCGTCAGAAACCCGACGCCCAGCGCGACCGGCGAAATGCCGGAAGCTTCTGCCGAAAAATCGCCTTTCAATAAGTCAAGTACCGCCTCGCCCGCTACCGGAAGAATGACCATCAGGAAAGAAAACCGGGCGACCTGCTCTCTTTGATTCCCCAGCAGCAGCCCGGTGGCAACGGTTGCCCCCGAACGCGAAAGGCCGGGCAGTACGGCGCAAGCCTGAGCCAGTCCGATCCAGCACGCATCCCGAAACGAAATCGCCTCCTTGCGCGGCCGGCCGGCAATCTGCGAAACGAACAGCAAGCCGGCTGTAATC
>JAITQL010000035.1 GCA_031288935.1 Tannerella sp. | reverse complement strand
CACTTCCGGCAACTGATACACGTCGGTTACAAGGTTGCCGCAGACTATGGCGCGGTATTTACTTCCGCGCTGGAGAAACACCGGGAGATTGTGGGACAGCAAGTCGTCGAAAATATCTGCGGACGGCATGTCAAACGGCTTTTTGGAATTGACTGACGCCGGAAACCGGTACAACAACCAATTGAAACACGTGTCATGAAGAAAGAGAAAAATACGCCGGGAAACGGTATGTTGCAGTATGCCGGTTTGGGATACCGATTGTTTATCCTTTACGTAAGACTGTTCTACAAGTATCTTTATTTCAGGAAAATTCATTTGCTCAATCTGGAGAATATCCCCGCCGCCGCACCGTTGATGATTGTCTCGAACCATCAGAACGGTGCGTGCGACGTATTGAGCATTTTATTGTTTCTCCGCCGGAAAAACAAACGGCGGAAGGTGCGTTCCGTGACGCGCGGCGACGTGATGGTACATCCGGCCGGCAACGCGCTCATGCGCTGGCTGGGGATCATGCCGGCCTACCGGATCGACTTTGAAGGCATTGATTCGCTGGACAAGAACGCTCCCATGCTCGAAATGCTGGAACAGGAACTGGTGAACGACGGCGCCGTCATCCTCTTCCCCGAAGCCAATCACCAGACCAAACGCTGGTTCGGATGGTTTTCGCCGCGCTACCTGTTCATCCTGTTCGAGGCTGCCCGCAAATGCGGTTTCGAGAAGGAAATGTACGTTTTGCCTGCCTGCAACCACTATAACTCGTATGCCGGCGTACAGGACACGACGCTTCTCAAGTACGGCACGCCGATCGCGCTGTCGCCCTGGTATGAAAAATACGGAACCAAACCCAAGACCGTCGTGCGGGAAGTGAACGAGCTGGTGAAACGGCAAATCACGGAAATGATGCTCAACATTACCGATCTGGAGCATTACGAGGCCATTGATTTTTTACGGAATACGTACGGCGTGCGCTATGCCCGGCTGAACGGACTTGACCCGAATCACCTTCCCGACAAACTGACGGCCGACAAACAGCTGTTTGCAAAACTGGAAGACGTAAAGGCAAGGCATCCGGAAGCGGTAGAACAGGTCTACGCGGATGCGCTCCGGCTGAAAGCAAAAACGGTTCAATTCGGGATTCACCGCCGGAATGTGGAAGAAAAGCGCCTCTTCCTGCAAGTGCTCTGGCAGGGCTTTGCGGGGATTGTCCTGTTGCCCGTTTTTATACTGTCGGCGCTTTTCAACCTGCTGATCTTCGGTATTCCCAAAGCGATTACGTCGCAGCTGGAAGACATTAACGTGCATTGCACCATTCATATCCCGGCAGCCGTCCTTGTGTGTATTCCGCTGACGTTCCTCCTTCTTTTCACGCTGGCCTTGGTATGTACGGCCTCCGTATTGACGGGCTTTCTTTGCATCGCGCTCTGTCCGTTGCTGGGCATTTTCCTGTGTTTTTACTGCCGGGCGTACGGACGGTGGTTCAACCGCGTGCGTTTTCTGCTGCTGTCGCCGGTCGAAAAAAACGAATATCTGGCTTTGCGGGGACAACTCTTCGAATCGCTGGACAGCTTGTTGAAATAGAGGTTTTTTTGCGCTTCGGACAGAAGGACGGCGCGCATTTTTTTCGTCCGTCGTGCATAAAACTCGTTTTTATCACGTATTTTTGTGCCAAAATCATAAATATAAAACTGCAATCATGAGTAAAAAAGCGATTTTAATTATCTGCGACGGATGGGGAATCGGCGATAAACAAAAGGATGATGTCATTTCCTGTACGCCAACGCCTTATTGGGATTCATTGCTGGCGAATTATCCACATTCACAGTTACAGGCTTCGGGAGAAGACGTCGGATTGCCGGACGGACAAATGGGCAATTCCGAAGTAGGACATTTGAATATTGGCGCCGGCCGGGTGGTTTATCAGGATTTGGTGAAAATCAACCTGGCTTGCCGGAACGATTCCATCTTGGAAAACCCGGAGATTAAACGTGCCTTTGAGTATGCAAAAACGAACGACAGACAAATACATTTCCTCGGACTTGTTTCCGACGGAGGAGTACACAGTTCCCTGGATCACTTGTTCAAGTTGACGGAAATATCGAACCGTTACGGGATTGAGAAATCCTTTGTTCACTGCTTCATGGACGGTCGCGACACGGATCCGAAAAGTGGAGCAGGGTATATTGAAGCGCTCGAAAACCGGTTGAAGACGACCGGCGGGAAAATTGCTTCGATCATTGGCCGTTACTACGCCATGGATCGCGACAGGCGGTGGGAGCGCGTGAAAGAGGCATACGACCTGCTGGTGAAGGGTGTCGGCAAACCCTCGGAGTGTATGCTTTCCGCGATGAAGGAATCGTATGCCGACGGTGTGACGGACGAATTTGTCAAGCCGGTTGTGCACACGGAAAACGGCAAGCCGGTAGCAGTGATTGAAGAGGGCGACGTCGTGATTTTCTTCAATTTCCGTAACGACCGCGCCAAGGAACTGACCGTCGTGCTGACGCAACAGGACATGCCGGAGGCCGGGATGCAGACTGTTCCGAACCTGCACTATTTCTGCATGACGCCTTACGACGCTACGTTCAAGGGGCTGCACATTTTGTATGACAAGGAGAATGTAGACAATACGATGGGCGAATACCTGTCGGCACAGGGGAAAACGCAACTGCATATCGCCGAGACGGAAAAATATGCACACGTGACGTTTTTTTTTAACGGCGGACGCGAAGCGCCGTTCGACGGCGAAGACCGTATTCTGGTGCCTTCGCCCAAGGTGGCGACCTACGACCTGAAACCGGAGATGAGCGCCTTTGAGGTGAAAGATAAGCTGGTGGAAGCCATCCGCACGCAGCAATACGACTTCATTGTCTGCAACTATGCCAACGGCGACATGGTGGGGCACACGGGCGTTTATGCGGCCATCGAGAAGGCGGTCGCGGCAGTGGACGCCTGCCTGCACGAAACCGTCGAGGCGGCTAAGGAGAACGGTTATGAGGTGATCATCATTGCCGATCACGGCAATGCCGACCATGCCCTGAACGAGGACGGTTCGCCCAATACGGCGCACTCGCTCAATCCGGTGCCGTTTGTTTACGTGACATCCAACAAGGCGGCCAGTGTATCGGACGGTATTCTGGCGGACGTGACACCCTCGCTGCTGACCATCCTGGGTTTGCCGCAACCGAAGGAGATGACGGGACACAGCCTGATTCAGGCGTGACGGCGTGCAATTCATGAACCCTGCCAATATTCATTCGACTTGCTTCAAATCGACGAAACATTAGTCAGTCTGGAACTGATCGAACGTTGTTTCTGCTGCGACCTTGCGCACTGTAAAGGGGCGTGTTGCATTGAAGGCGACGCCGGCGCACCGCTGACAAGGGACGAGTTTGACCTGTTACGGAACATCCTGCCTGTGCTTTGGGACGACCTTTCGCCCCAGGCGCAGGCGGTGATTCGCCGGCAAGGGATCGGTTACATCGACCGGGACGGAGAGATCGTCACATCCATTGTCGACGGAGAAGACTGTGTGTTCACCTGCTACGATGCGGACGGCACCTGCTGCTGCACGATTGAAAAGGCCTGCCGCGAAAAACGCATTGACTTCCTCAAGCCGCTCTCCTGCCACCTGTATCCGGTGCGAGTGACACAGCACCGGACGTTTCAGGCGGTCAACTACCATCACTGGAAAATATGCCACAGCGCCGAACTGTGCGGCGCACAAAAAGGCCTTCCCGTATACCGCTTCCTGCGCGAACCGCTCATCCGCAAATTCGGACAGGACTGGTATGAAGAACTGGATCTCTGCGCCCGGGAATATTTGCAGCAAAACGCTCCAAACAAATCAAGGTAAGACAAATTTGTCTTACCTTGATTTGTTTGGCCGGAAAACATCCAAGGGTCTCTTCCGGTTGTATGTTCCGTGACGAACGCGATGACGTTATTTCCCGGGAAGCAGCAGGCGGAAACCGATGTAGTTCATGCTCACTTCGGGATCGCTGGCGTAACGGAAGCTCACACGGCAGTAAGGCGCTTCGGCGTCGCCGCTTCCTCCGCGCTGCACTTTGTTCCAGCCTGTCTCCGGGCCGGTCGGATTTGTTTGCGCCCCGGCCGGATAGTCGCCGTACCAGTCGGAACACCATTCCCACACGTTGCCGCTCATGTCGTACAAGCCCAGCTCGTTGGGTTTTTTACGCGCTACGTCGCCCACGCCGCCCCGGCTTTCGGGAGAGCACCAGCTCACTTCGTCGCTGTTGTTCCCGCCGGCATAGCGGTATCCGTTGCTTTTCGCGCCTCCGCGGGCGGCATACTCCCATTCGGCTTCGGTCGGCAGGCGTCCGCCCGCCCAGCGGCAGTATTCGTATGCACCCCACCAGGTGGTGTGTACCATCGGGCGGTTGGGCATGTCCATGCTCAGATACCACTTCCCGTCCCTGTACTTGACGGGCGAGTGTCCCTGTATGAACATCCGGTGGCCGTTGAGCCGGGCGTCCGGCGGCACGTTGGCCGCGTTCAGGAACTCGACGTACTGGGGATAGGTGATTGAGGTTCGGCTGAGCCGGAAATCACCGACCGTCACTTGATGCGCCGGAAGTTCGTCGGAATCACAGTCCTGCTGTTCCGACGTGCATCCCATCGTAAACGTTCCCCCCTTTACGGTAATCATTTCGGGACGTTTCGGCTG
>JAITQL010000024.1 GCA_031288935.1 Tannerella sp. | reverse complement strand
CTGCCGCTGAACAGGGGAACTTTCCAGTTGGAGTTCGTCGGTATGGAATGTAAGGACGACAAATACATCCTTGAAGAATACAGGATCACTGACCCGGAACAGTTGCTTTCTGTGGATTTGGAAAGTATTGCGCAAAAAAGACGGGAAAAAGAGCGGCAGGAAAAAGAACAGAGGGATAATGAGAGATTCCTGGAAGAAACAGAGGTATGGTATCAGCGGGGAGAGAGAGATTTTGAAGCAAAAGACTGTGTCAAGGCGGCGGAATGGTATCGCAAAGCGGCGGAACAGGGACATGCAGCTGCGCAAAATAATTTAGGCAGGATGTATGAGGATGGCCAGGGCGTACCGAAAGACTACTCGATAGCTTTGGAATGGTATCGTAAAGCGGCAGAACAGGGTTTTGCAGGTGCGCAAAATAATTTAGGCCTGATGTATTACAATGGTGAAGGCGTACGGAAAGACTTTGACAAAGCCGTAGAATGGTATCGAAAAGCCGCCGAACAAGGAGAAGCAGGCGCGCAAAATAATTTAGGTTTGATGTATGGGAATGGCCAGGGCGTACCGAAAGACCACTCGATAGCTTTGGAATGGCATCGCAAAGCGGCAGAACAGGGTGATGCAACCGCGCAAAGGAATTTAGGCGTGATGTATTGGGATGGTCGAGGCGTACCGCAAGATTATGCCAAAGCAGCAGAATGGTATCGCAAAGCGGCAGAACAAGGATATGCAGATGTGCAAAATATTTTAGGTGCGATGTATCAGCATGGTCTGGGTGTACCGCAAGACTATGCCAAAGCAGCAGAATGGTATAGCAAAGCCGCCGAACAAGGTTTGAAGGAAGCAAAGAAAGCATTGGAGAAACTTCGCAAGAAAGGATATGGTTGATTTTTGAAATCCGGGGAGAAAACACAAACCGGATATATCCGGGAAAAGTCGTACTTTTGCAATCAATATACTAATTAACGCTTTAATGAGAAAAATATCCTTGCCAATTGCAGTTTTGACAATAGTCTGCGCCGCGCAAACCCTCGCGCAAACAACCGAATCCGGCCATGTACCTGACGCGATTCGCGCCAGAACGGTCTTCTTCGACCTCGCCGATGTACGCCTGCTTGACAGCCCGTTCAAACATGCCTCCGAACTCAATGCCGGCTGGATGCTGGAACTTGATCTCGACCGTCTGCTGTCGAAATTTCGCACCAACGCCGGCCTCGCACCTAAAGCTCCTCCCTACGGCAGCTGGGAATCGCTGGGCGTTGCAGGACATACGCTCGGCCACCTGCTGACCGCAGCCTCGCAGCAGTATGCCGCTACGGGCGACGAGCGCTTCAGGATCATAGTCGATTATGCGGTGAGCGAACTTGATTCGTGCCAGACTTTCTTCGTCAACGGTTTTATTGGCGGAATGCCCGGCGGCGATAAGGTTTTCAAGGAGGTAAAGAAAGGTATTATCCGTTCCAGGGGCTTCGATTTGAATGGCCTCTGGGTGCCGTGGTACAATGAACACAAGACGATGACGGGGCTTGGCGACGCCTACCGGCTGACAGGTAACCGGACGGCGCTCAAAGTACTCGTCAATCTCGCCGACTACCTTGCCGACGTCATCTCGCCGCTCAGCGAGGAACAGATGCAGACCATGCTCGACTGCGAATATGGCGGTATGAACGAGGCTTTCGCACAGGTTTACGCTTTTACCGGCGAGAAGAAATATCTCGACGCCTCTTTCAAGTTCTATCAAAAGAAACTGCAGGACAAACTTGCCGAAGGCATCGACGCCCTGCAAGGTCTGCACGCCAACACGCAAATACCGAAACTGATTGGCAGCGCCCGGCAGTACGAACTTACAGGCAACGAGCGCGAACACAGGATAGCCGAGTTTGCATGGCACACGATTGTGCATCACCATTCGTACGCTAACGGCGGCAACAGCATGGCTGAATACCTGACCGTTCCCGACCGGCTCAACGACCGGCTGGGAATAAATACCTGCGAGACGTGCAATACCTACAACATGCTCAAACTTACGCAACATCTGTACGAATGGACTGCCGACCCCCAATATCTCGACTACTACGAGCGGGCGCTGTATAACCATATCCTCGCCTCGCAGCATCCCGTCGAGGGACGGGTCTGCTACTTCCTCTCGCTCGGTATGGGTACGCTCAAGCAATTCGTCTCGAAACAGTATTTCTCTTGCTGCACGGCCTCGGGCTTCGAGAATCACTCCAAGTACGGAGGCGCTATCTATAGCCGGTCGCCCGAAAACGATACACTTAACATCAATCTGTATATCCCCTCCGTTCTCGAATGGAAGGCGCAGGATTTGACCCTGAAGATGGAAACCGGTTATCCCGAAAACAGCAAGGTGAGGGTCGTGATTGATAAATGCCCGTCCAAAAAGAGTTTTGCGCTCAATATCCGTATCCCCGCATGGGCGACGGCCGGCGCGAGCGTCAAGGTTAACGGCTCGAAGTGGTCGAAGACTGCTGCCGCCGGTACATTTCTTACCGTCGAAAGGGTGTGGAAGCAAGGCGACCGCCTGGATTTGGATTTCCCGATGTCGCTCTATACCGTCGCCATGCCGGATAATCCCGACCGTCGCGCCGTGTTCTATGGCCCAAGCCTGCTGGCGGGCGTCTTTGGCAGCGAGAAACGCAAGCAGGGCGACGTGCCGGTTTTTGTGTCGGAAGAAAAAAGTATCACGGCATACATGCGCCCCGTGCCGAACGGGCCGCTGCAGTTCATTACCTTTGAACCGGGCGGGCCGGACAAGGTAAGCATCATGCCTTTTTATAAGGTCTATGATCAGTATCAGACGGTTTACTGGGATGTTTATTCGCCGGCGGAATGGAGCCGTGCCGAAGCCGCTCGCAAGGCGGAGGTGGAAAGGATTGAAGCGCTGAACAAGCGTACACTCGACTATATAGAGCTTGGCGAGATGCAGTCCGAACGCGACCATAACCTCGACGGCGAGGACACACGTACCGGCGAGGGATACCTGCAGAAGTACCGCATGGCCTACGAAAACGGCTGGTTTGCTTTCGACATGAAATGCGGTTACGGGGGTGCAACGCAACTTATACTCATCTATTACGGTGAAGACGGCAAGAAGTATGATTTCGACCTCGCTATTGGCGACTGGACGCACCGCGTTTCTCTGAAAGTCACTCAAAACGGTTTTGTGGAGTATCCCGTCGACTTGCCCGCAGACCTGTCCGCCGACAAGCCCTCGCTCCGCATCCGCTTTCAGGCAGACGGCACCATGCGATTATTAAATATATATAATGTGCGGCTGGTGAAAAAGAATTGACCCTGTGAAAGAGACAGCCCTTTTGGGACAGTCTCTTTTGTTTTTAATGGCGCGTTCTGCTATTCGCTGCCGAATACGAGCCGGTCTCCCTCGGCGTCAACGACGACCGGACGGCTGCGGTCGATGGCGGCGCTGAGGATTTGTTTCGACAGCTCGTTCAGCACCAGATGCTGAATAACCCGTTTCACCGGCCTTGCTCCAAACTGCGGGTCGTAGCCTTTTTGGGCGATCAGCGAGTGGGCGGCGGGGGTGAAGGTCAGCGTCAGACCGTTTTTCGCCAGCATCGTGCAAATGCGGTCTAACTGCAGACCGACTATGCGACGGATTTCGTCTTCGTCCAGCGGAGTGAACATGATGATCTCGTCGATGCGGTTCAGGAACTCCGGCCGGATCGTCTTCTTCAGCAGTTCCAGCACCTGACGGCGCGTGTCTTCAATGACCCGTTCGCGGTTGGCGGAGGTGATCTGCTCGAAATTTTCCCGGATCATGCCCGATCCCATGTTGCTGGTCATGATGATGATCGTGTTCTTGAAATTGACCGTGCGTCCCTTGTTGTCCGTCAGCCGCCCGTCGTCCAGCACCTGCAGCAGGATGTTGAAGACGTCGGGATGCGCCTTTTCGATTTCGTCGAACAGCACGACGGAGTAGGGTTTGCGCCGGATGGCTTCGGTCAGCTGCCCGCCCTCGTCGTATCCGACGTATCCGGGAGGGGCGCCGACGAGCCGGCTGGCGCTGAACTTTTCCTGATACTCGCTCATGTCGATGCGCGTCATCATGTTTTCGTCGTCAAAGAGGTATTCGGCCAGCGCCTTGGCCAGTTCCGTCTTCCCCACGCCCGTCGTGCCGAGGAAGATGAAGGAGCCGACGGGACGCTTCGGGTCCTGCAATCCGGCGCGGCTGCGGCGCACGGCGTCGGCAATGGCGCGGATGGCTTCTTCCTGCCCGACGACGCGCCGGTGAAGCTCGTCTTCGAGGTGCAGCAGCTTCTCGCGTTCGCTTTGCATCATGCGGTTCACCGGAATCCCCGTCCAGCGCGATACCACATCGGCGATGTCCTCGCCGTCCACCTCTTCCTTGATCATGGCCGCGCCGCCCTGCATGGCGTGCAGTTTCTCCTGCGTGGCGTTCATCCGGGCTTCCGTTTCCTTGATTTTACCGTAACGTATCTCCGCTACCTTCCCGTAGTCGCTTTCCCGTTCGGCTTTTTCGGCCTCGAACTTCAGGTCTTCGATGTGGATTTTGCATTGCTGAATCCCGTTGATCAATTCCTTTTCGCTTTGCCATTTCGCCTTTTGCTTCTGCTCCTCCTCTCTGAGGTCGGCAATCTCCTTGCCGAGCTGTTGCAGTTTCGGCCCGTCGTTTTCGCGCCTGATTGCTTCGCGTTCGATCTCCAGCTGCTTGATGCGGCGCGAAACCTCGTCCAGCGCTTCGGGCACGGAATCTACCTGTATCCGCAGCCGGGCGGCCGCTTCGTCCATCAGGTCGATGGCCTTGTCGGGCAGGAAACGGTCGGTGATGTAGCGGGTCGACAGTTGCACGGCGGCAATGATGGCGTCGTCCTTGATGCGCACCTTGTGGTGATTCTCGTACTTTTCCTTCAACCCGCGCAGGATGGATACCGTATCCGCCTCGTCGGGTTCGTCGACGGTCACCGTCTGGAAGCGTCGCTCCAGCGCCTTGTCCTTCTCGAAATATTTCTGATACTCGTCCAGCGTCGTGGCGCCGATGGCTCGCAACTCGCCCCGCGCCAGCGCCGGTTTCAGGATGTTGGCGGCATCCATCGCGCCCTCGCTTTTACCGGCGCCCACGAGCGTGTGAATCTCGTCGATGAAGAGAATGACTGTTCCGTCGGACTGTATCACTTCATTGACCACCGCTTTCAGGCGCTCCTCAAATTCGCCCTTGTACTTGGCGCCGGCAATCAGGGCGCCCATGTCCAGCGAGAAAATCTGTTTGCTCTTCAGGTTCTCGGGCACGTCGCCGCGCACAATCCGGTGTGCCAGCCCCTCGGCGATGGCTGTTTTCCCCACGCCCGGCTCGCCGATCAGGATGGGATTGTTCTTCGTCCGCCGGCTCAGTATCTGAAGCACGCGGCGGATTTCGTCGTCGCGTCCGATGACCGGATCCAATTTCCCCGAACGGGCGCGTTCGTTCAGGTTGACGGCGTATCTGTTCAGCGAGTCGTACGTATCTTCCGCCGACTGGCTGGTGACTTTGTTGCCCTTTCGCAACTCGGCAATGGCCTGCCGCAATTCCTTTTCCGTCACGCCGGCATCGTGCAGCATCCGGGCGGCTTCGCTTTGTTCCGTCAGCAACGCCAGCAGCAAATGCTCGATAGACACGTACTGGTCTCCCATCTTTCCGCAAAGGTCAATGGCTTTTTGCAGCACCGCGTTCGCCTCCCGGCTCAGGTAAGGCTCGCCGCCCGACACTTTGGGATAGCGCGCGATCTGAAGTTCCAGCGCCTTCTCCAGCATGGGAAGATTGGCGCCCAGTTTCCGGAGCAGGAAACGTACCACGCTGTCGCCTGTCATAATAACAGCGCTCAGCAGGTGCGTCGCCTCGATACTCTGTTGATTCCGGTTCGCGACCGACTGTACGGCCTGTTGTACGGCCTCCTGTGACTTGACTGTAAAATCAGTTAGATTCATCTGTTTAGTTCCTTTCCTTTCATAAATTGATTTCTTTTCCGAATCAGGTACATGCAAAAATAAAACCAAACCGAAAATGCTGACATTTTGGCAGGAACAGTCTCGATACCGGCCGCAAGATTCGACCGGAACGATTGAAAATGAAAAGTGAATCCCGGACTTCAGTCCAGATACACCGGCGCCTCCGGGTGGCGACGCAGCCGGTCCATCAGGTGAATCTGCTCCGGCAAAATCCGGTCGGTCGAAAGCGGCGGCAAGCGGTCTAACGCAAAGAAGCCCTTGTCGAGAATGTCGAACGTTTCGTTGAACGTCCCGCCCAGGATTTCGCAAAGAATAAAAAACTTGTAGATGTAAAACGGGCTGGCCGGATGCGCATGGCAACGCTTGTCCATGACGGCCAGCAAACGTTCGGCACGCACATCCAGGCCGGATTCTTCCCCGGTTTCCTTGACGGCGACTTCCTTCGGCGTGAACCCGACGTCCGCCCAGCCGCCCGGCAACGACCACCGTCCGTCGGCCTTTTCGCGAACCAGCAAAATCTCGTCCTTTTCGTTGAACACGACCGCCCGGACGTCTACCTTGGGCGTTACGTATTCCTTCACGGGATGGTAGCAAGCCTCGATGTCCCTGTCCGCCACGCCGGACACCAGGGCGGTAATCCGGTTGCTGATTTCGATCAGTTCCCGGCAGCGTTCGATTTCATACTCGTTGTGCGAATAGCCGAGTCCCGTTTGAGACATGGCGCGGATACGCTGCGCCAGTACGATCAGTTCATTTCCCTTTTCCATAAAACTTTCATTTAAAACAGGCCGTAAAAGTACAACTGTTTCGCCGGAATAAAAATTATCGAACGGAAAATGTCAGGGCCAACGCCGCTTGATTTATGTAATCCCCCCTGCCTGCATGGCACGTACAACAGGTTTATCTGCGATGCAGGCAGAGATAAAGTACATATTTCCCGGATTGCGTCACTGCGTTATCTTTCATCCATTCGGATGATCATTCCGAATGAACGGGAAAACAGGGTCTCGCTTGCCATAATTAGGGTCTCTTTTGCCATAATTATGCTCTCGTGCACTATAATTATGGCAAACGAGGTCATAATTATACTCTCTTTTGCCATAATTATGTACAA
>JAITQL010000040.1 GCA_031288935.1 Tannerella sp. | reverse complement strand
CCTCCGCCCAGTACGCGGTAGAGGTCGATCACGGCCTGGGCTTTTTCCAGCTGATCGCTGACGGTCGCCAGCCGTGCGCCGAGGTAATTCTGCTGTGCGGTGAGGACTTCCAGATACGTCGCCTCGCCTGCCTTGAGCAGTTCCTGCGTGTAGTCTACCGATTTTTCCAGCGCTGCGATCTGGGCATTGCGGTGGCCGGTCTTCTCCAATGCCTTCTCATAGGTGAAAAGCACGTCGGAAACTTCGCGGGCTGCGGTGAGCACCGTTTTCTGGAAGTTGACAAGCGCCTCCTGCTCCTGCGCTTTGGTGATGACGACCTGCGCCCGGAGCTGGTTGCCTGCAAAGAGCGGTTGCGTCAGTCCGCCGATGAGGTTGGCCAGCAGATTTTCGGGCTTGAAGAAATCCGCCAGCGTCGTCGCGCCATATCCTGCCATCGTGCCCGAGTTGAGGGTGAGGGAGGGATAAAGCGACACCTGCGCTGCGCGGCGCAATTCAAAGGCCGCGCGGAATTGCAGTTCCGCCGCCCGCACGTCGGGGCGCAAGGCCAGCATCTGCGCCGGCACGCCGTGAGGCAGGGAGGCGGGCGCCGTCCACGTCGCAAACGACTGCCGCTCGATGGAGCCGGGTTTACGGCCGACCGTTACCGACAATACATTCTCCAGCTTGCGGATGGACTGTTCCAGCGTGAGCGCGGATACCTGCGTGGCGTGCAGCAGGGCGCGGCTCTGCTCCACGGCCGCGGCGTTCAGCAGACCGGCATCCATCATGGACTGCATCGACTCGGCGCTTTCCGCCAGCAGACCGATCGTCCCGCGCGTGATGCGCAGCTGTTCGTCCAGCGCCAGCAGCGTATAGTAGGACGTTGCGACGGTAGACACGAGCGTCGTCTGTATCAGCCGCCTGTATTCAACGCTGTTCAGGAATTGCGCATACCGCGCGCGGGACTGCCGGTTGAGTTTGCCCCACACGTCCAGTTCCCACTGCACCGCAATGCCGAGTTGAAACCGGTTGCTGCCGTATCCCAGGATGTCGCTGCCGTCACTGCCGCTTGTCCGCGTATGCGTAGCCTGCCCGACCAGTCCGGCGACAGGGAAATACGCCGCACGGGCAACCTGCAGTCCGGCTTCGGCTTCCCGGATCCGCCACAGCGCCGTCCGGAGGTCAAAATTCTCCTGCAAGCCCTCCGCAATCAGCTTTTGCAGGTCGGGGTCGGTGAAATACGACGACCAGGGAATCGCGGCCACCGTCGCGGTATCCGTTTCATGCGCCGCGTCGCGGTACAGGCCGGCCGTGTCGACTTCCGGCGCGCTGTACCTGTTTACCGTTCCGCAGGATGACATTCCGACGGAAAACAGCACGCCGACAGCGATCACCTTGCTCGCATTGGTCCATCCCGACTTCGTGAATTTCTCCTGGATGTTCTGGAAGATGATGAAGAGCGAGGGGATGACGAGCACGCCGAGCAGCGTTCCGATCAACATGCCGCCGATGGCCGAAATACCGATGGAACGGTTCCCGATTGCGCCGGCGCCCGATGCCAGCGCCAGCGGCAGCAATCCGAAGATCAGCGCGAACGAGGTCATAAGAATCGGCCGCAACCGCGCCACGGCGCCACGCACCGCCGACTCGACGATGCTCATGCCCTGCTTGCGGCGCTGCACGGCGTATTCGACGATCAGAATCGCATTCTTGGCCAGCAGGCCGATCAGCATGATCAGCGAAATCTGTACGTAGATGTTGTTCACGATCCCCGTACCCATCGCCATGCCGCCGAAGATGAAGATGAAGACGCCGGCCAGCCCCACGGGCAGCGAGCAGATAACGGCCAGCGGCAGGAGGTAGCTCTCGTAGAGCGCGGCCAGCAGCAGGTAGACGAAGATCAGGCAAAGCGCGAAGATGAGGTAGGTCTGTCCGCCGCTCTTCACCTCCTCGCGCGTCATGCCGGAATAGTCGTAGGTGAAATTGTCCGGCAACACCTGCGCCGCCACTTCCGTAACGGCTTTGAGGGCGTCGCCGGTAGCGTAGCCGTCGAGGAAGTTGGGGATGATCGTGACGCTCATCGACGAATACATGTTGAAACGGCTTAGCGTCTGCGGCGCGGTGACGTCCGTAATCGTGAGGAACTCCGTCACCGGCGCCATCTCGCCCGACTCCGTGCGCACGAAGTAGCCCTCCAGGTCTTCCAGCTTCTCGCGATACTCCGGCGCCGCCTGTACCATGACGCGGAACTGCTTGCCGTAGACGTTGAAGTTCGACACATACATGCTCCCCACATACGCCTGCAGCGTCGTCATCACCTGGCCGAGCGTCAGCCCGGCTTCCTTGATCTTGGCGATGTTGGCTTCGATCATCTTCTGGGGGAAATTGGGATTGAAGGTCGTCATGGCCATCATGACCTCCGGACGTTCCCGCATGGCGGCCAGAAACTGGTTGGTGATGTCGAAAAAGAGGTTGATGTCTCCGCCCGTGCGATCCTGCATCTGCAATTCCACGCCGTTGCTCAGGCCGAAGCCCTGCAACGTGGGCGTTCCCATGAAGATGAAGGTGGCGTCCTTGATCTCCGCCGTCTTTTCCTTCAGGATGGCGGCCACCTGATTGGTCGTGATGTCGCGCTGATTCCAGGGATCCATCTTGATCTGAATCGTGGCGTATGAACTCCCCACTCCGCTCATGAAGTTCACGCCTGCAAGGTCGGAAACGTACTGCACGTGCTCGATCTGTTTCGCCACGTCAGCCACCTGCCTGAGCACTTCGTGCGTACGCTCCAGCGACGCGCCCGGCGCCATCGTAACCATTCCCATCACGCCGCCGCTGTCTTCCTGCGGCACGAATCCGGTGGGGATGATGCGCATCAGGCTGAACAGAATCCCCGTCATGACGAGCAGAAGCGTCACCGTGATCCAGCGGTGGCCGCGCCTGCCCAGGAAATGCAGCGCTTTCTCGTAGCGGTCGGTGGCCGACTGGAAGACGGTGTTGAACATAAACGCGAGGCGGTTGAAAAAGCCTTTCCGCCGGTCGCCCCGGTGTCCTTTCAGGAAAAGCGCGCACAACGCGGGGCTTAACGTAAGCGCGTTGACGGCAGAGAGCAGAATCGAAATGGCGAGCGTCAATCCGAACTGCTTGTAAAAGACGCCGGACGTGCCTCCGATGAAACTGACGGGTACGAACACGGCCGACATCACGAGCGTGATGGAGACAATGGCCGGCGCGATTTCCTTCATCGCGTTGAGGGCGGCTTCGCGGGCATTGGCTACGCCCGCGTCGAGCTGCGCGTGGACGGCCTCCACGACGACGATCGCATCGTCCACGACAATCCCGATGGCCAGCACTAGCGCGAACAGCGTCAGCAGGTTCACCGAGAAGCCGAACAGTTGCAGGAAGAAAAACGTCCCTACGATGGCTACCGGCACGGCAATGGCCGGAATCAGCGTCGAACGGAAATTCTGCAGGAAGACAAGCACCACGATAAACACCAGGATGAAGGCTTCCAGCAAGGTATGCACGACCTTTTCGATGGATGCGTCCAGAAATTCATTGGCATCCTGCACGTATACCACCTCCATGCCGGGCGGGAAGGAAACTTCGGCCTCCTTCAGCACGGCCTTGATGTTGTTGATCACCTCCTGCGCATTGGAGCCGGCCGTCTGGTTGATGCCGATGGTGACGGACTGGTTTCCGTTCAGGCGCGAAACGACGTTGTAGTTGAGCGCGCCGAGTTCCACTTGCGCCACGTCGCGCAGACGAAGAATCTGCCCGTCGACCGACCGCACGACGATCTGTTCAAACTCGGGCGCGGACTTCAGCCGCCCCGTAAACTTCAGCGTGAACTGAAAACTCTGCCGGCTCTCCTGCCCCAGTTCGCCGGGAGCCGCTTCGATGTTTTGTTCCTGCAGGGCGGCGATGACTTCCTGCGGCGTGATCCTGTAGGCCGCCATCACGTCCGGCTTCAGCCAGACGCGCATCGAATAGTCGCGGGCGCCGTACACGTTGGCGTCTCCCACGCCCTTCACCCGCTTGATGGGCGGCAGGAGGTGGATGTTGGCGTAATTCTGGAGAAACGTCTGGTTGTAGTCCAGGTTATCCGAAGTAATGTTTATCATCAGGATAGTGGAACTTTGCTGCTTGCGGACGGTGACGCCGATCTGCGTCACTTCCTGCGGCAGCAGCGGCGTGGCGCGCGCCACCTGGTTCTGCACGTTCACCGCGGCAATGTCGGGATTGATGCCTTTCTCGAAGAAGACGGTGATCGTCGCGCTGCCGGTGTTCGAGGCCGACGAGGTCATGTACGTCATGCCCTCGACGCCGTTGATTTGTTCTTCGAGCGGAATCACGACGGCGTTCATCACCACGTCGGCGTTCGCGCCCGGATAGGTGGCCGATACGCGGACGGTGGGCGGCGCGATGTCGGGATACTGCTCTACCGGCAACAGGAACAGCCCGATGATCCCCAATACCACGATCAGGATGGAAATGACCGTCGACAAGACCGGCCGGTCAATGAATGTCTTTAACATACGAATATACGTTTAATGAGATTAATGGTCGAAACTGATTTTGGTGCCGTTGGCCATCGTCGCCACGCCTCCGGAAACGATGCGTTCGCCCGCGTTCAGGCCGCTGTGCACGATATACGTCTGGCCGTCTGGCGTCGGCGTAACCGTGATGATGCGTTGCGTCGCCGCGCCGTCTTCACCGACTACATAGACCAGCACCTTGTCCTGCTGGGCAAAAGTAGATTTCTGGGGGATTAAAATCACGTCGGTATACGTCGTTGGAATGGCAATTTTCCCGCTCGTGCCGCTGCGCAGGATGCCTTCTTCGTTGGGAAACTCCGCGCGGAAGTTGGCGCTTCCGGTCGAGATGTTCACCACGCCGGCGATGGTTTCTATCTTGCCTTTATACGGATAGACGCTTCCATCCGCCAGGGTGAGGGTGATTTCCGGCGCGTGTTTCAGTTTCTCGGCCTGCGTTTGACCTTCAAGGCGTCCCAGAAACTCGGACAGCGCTTTCTCGTTCAGCGAAAAATAAGCGAAGATCGTAGTCGTATTCGCCACGGTAGTCAGCACGTTCTGGCTGTTCACCAGACTGCCCTTCCGGTAGGCGACGGCGCCGACATAGCCGTTGACGGGACTGGTAACGGATGTCCACGACAGGGTCGCCTCCGCATTTTTCAGTTGCGCCGCAGCCTGTGCGTGAGCAGCCTCGGCGGCGCTGTACGCATTGCGGTAGGATTCCAGCTGCACGGAACTGATGATGCCTTTTTCGGCCAGGGGCGTCATGCGGTCAACATTCAGTTTGGCCGTGGCCAGCTGCGCTTCGGCTGCGGTGACGGCCGCGCGGGCGGTCGTGACGGCCTGTTCGGCCTGCGGCGAGTTGATTTTGAACAGAACCTGTCCCTGCTTCACCGCCGAGCCTTCGTCGATGTAAATGTTTTCAATGAATCCGTCGATCCGCGGACGGATTTCGATGTCTTCCCGCCCGTGAATCGTGACCGGATAGAGGGCGGCCAATTCCGTAGCGCCGGTGGCGACAACGGTGGTAGGATACTTTGGCGGAGCAGCGCTGTTCGTTCTGTTTGGCTGTTTTCCGCAAGAAATCATTGCGAGCAGCGTCAACGCTGCTCCTGCTACGTATATACTTTTCATACTTATATCTTTAAAACCGGTTTTACCATATACTTCAACTGCCTGCAAACACGGTAAGGACATGCCATTGCTCCAGGCAGAGGGGCGTTATTCCAAAAAGCGCTATTTTACATATGGCCTGAACAAACCATTCCATAACAAATCATTCCATCCGGGAATAACTTTTTCTCCGGGCGCAAAGTTAGGGAAAAAAATCCAAAAGAGCGGTTTTCGACCGGATCATGGCAGGGCAAATGTTAAATCCGTCCACGCGGACGCATCTTCCGTCCGGGCAGGGCAGGCGCATATTCATTCGGAGCGAAACACAACTCTCGATGAGAGCAAACAAAGCCAGGCAGCAGACAGGGGAAATTCCTGAACTTTTATCAGTAAGGCAGAACATTCGCTGTCACAGCGGGAAGAGGATAAAAACCGCCACGTCCCACACGGCATGAGAGACGATAAGCATCACTAAATTCTTGTTGTAACGGTAAAGCAGTCCCCAGTAAGCGCCGCAGACGGCAGCGGCCATGACAAGCATGAAATTGAACGACCAGAGATGCACCAGCGCATAGATGAATGTCGTTGCGATCAGGGCTGTCCATTCCCCGTACTTCCTTATCAGCACGCGCTGCACGTAGCCGCGCCAGAAAATCTCCTCTGCCGGGCCAATCAACAGCAACAGCAGCAAAGCAAGCAGCAAGGGACTTTCCCCTTCTTTCATCCGGTAGATCAGATTTACCTGCGGACGGGCAAAGTCAAAGAGCAGTGACGAAAAAATGTCCCCTGCAAGGAAAACGCCCCACAAAACCGCAGCGGACAGCAAACCGAGCGCCACATCTTTCACCGACCACCGGAACTGTTTCCGGAAATCATCTCCCATCCATGCACTCACCGCGCATAAAATCACGGCCGCACCGCTCATCGCATACCAGAAATTCAGCCGCCCGCCCGTCCACGGCGAAAACATCACAAACCAGCACGCGGCAGCCACCAGTACGGACAGCGTGCATTTCAAACCGTCGCTTTTATCCTTCCGTTGCATCGTCAAAAACTGAAAATTGAAAATAAAATCTTTGAATCCTGACCGTTGAATCCCTGACTTTTCATATCCATGCCGCCAGCACGTTGGAAATGATCAGCAGCAGACCGAATGCCAGCACCAGTTGCGCCGACTTGCCGTCCAAATCCCTGATACGTTCCGGATGTTCGATCTGCGCCGTACGCATCTGCCGTATATTTTTAAACGCCAGCGGCAAGGTCACAAGCACTGAGAGACACAGCGGATGCACTGCCCGGAAAATGACCGGCAAAACCACCGCCACATAGCTGCCCAGCGCCAGCAAGGCATATTGCACCTTGGAGGCCTTCAAACCCAGCAGCATGGCCTGCGTCCTGATGTGAGCCTGGCGGTCGTGCAGGATGTCGCGCGTATTGTTGGCGTGCAGGATATTGACTACCAGAAAACCGGTCGGCATGGACAGCAGCAACACGGGGACATTCAGCTGCGACGTCATCACATAGGCCGTCCCCAACGCAATCAGCAGGCCGTAAATCAGAAAAATCAGCAGATCGCCCAGCGCGCGATACTTCAACCGGTAGTAAAAAACCGATCCCGTGATACCGGCAACGCCAATCCAGAGCAGATGCACGCCACTGTGCAGCATCAGGTAAATACCCGTCAGCGCACCGGCCAGCAGGAACAGGTATCCGTACCACAGAATCGTGACCGGACGGAAAACGCCTTCGATCAGCAAGCGGCTTGAGCCGAAAGATTCCTTGCGGTCTACGCCGTAACGGTAATCGTAATAATCGCTGATCAGGTTGCCCCCCGCATGGCAGGCCAGCACCCCGGGCAGAGCCAGCCAGCCGTTCATCCAGTTCACGCCGGACACGGCTCCCGTGTGATATTGAAAAAAGACAAACGTCAGCGCCGTCAGTGCAGGCATCGTCGAAGCCGGGAACGACCACGGCCGGAAAGCAAGTATCCATTGTTTCAAAGTCGGTTTCATTTCGTCTACAATCATGATTTGTTACAGGCGGCAAAAGTACATTTTTTTCCTGAATTTCAACCCTCCCTGCGGATGAAAAGCGGGAAACAGAGCGCGATGCGGCGCATGTTTATTTCTCGTGTGCCGCGCGTCTCTGTCAACGCATGTCCCGTGATCGCAAAAAAGGCAAACCTCACGGCCTGCCTTTCTTTCGAATTACATAACTATCAAAATAACTACATTATATGCCCTTTATTCAGCAAAGGACAGGGTAAGGATCAAGAGAGTAAATGTACCTTTTATTCTCCGTCCCGCCTAAAGAAACTCTACACATATATAACAATCTTGCACCCGAAATGTTTATTGCATCATTCCGCATCCGTCCGGATGCGGATTTGACCGCTCCGGCAAACTCCGACGAATCCTTGAATCTTTTACGCGCTGCCCAAACTCGCACCCGCAGTAGGTTTGATTATAAAAGCCATGTTCTTTGACCAGCGCGTTGCGTCGTTCGCTCAGTCCGCCTTTGCGCCAGTTCTGTTCCCAGAACACAAGACCGGGAAACTGTGCGGCGGCTTCGCGGCCGGCTTCGGTGATCTGCCGCAGGTCTTTCCAGCGCGAGGAGGCCAGCGTCGTTGCAAATACCCTGAAGCCGTGCGCAAAGGCGTATTGCGCCGTAGCCGTCAGCCGTATCCCGAAACAAACCCTGCACCGTGCGCCCCGCTCCGGCTCCTGCTCCAAGCCCTGCACCTGCCCGCGCCATGCAGCGTGGTCGTAATCCCCGTCGACAAAAGGCAAGCCCAGCGCTTCGACATAACGGATGTTTTCGGCTTTGCGCCGTTCGTATTCTGCCTGCGGACAGATGTTGGGATTGAAATAAAACACCGTCGGATGCAGCCGGTTTTCCAGCATACATTCGACGACCGCTCCGGAACACGGAGCGCAACAGGCATGAAGCAATATCTCCGTTGCGCCGCCCGGAACGGAAAGCGGAACGCTGGGTGGCGGGTTCATTGTGACGGCAGATTAAAAACGTTGAACTCTCTTCTACATCTGCAGGAGGTTCTCTGCGAAGCCGGTCGAAATGTGATTTTCATAATTCCGACAAACTTCAGTGGAGAATTTTATCCCGCAATGAATGATCTTCTTCCAGGTTTCTTCATCCAGTTCGGGCAAGTCCTGATAGCCGACACCGTATTTGACAAGTCCGTAGATCACCCCGGCATTGAAATTGTCACCCGCCCCTATGGTACTGACCGGCGTGATGGCAGGCACATCAAAATGGATACGGGACTTTTCCGTAAAAAGATTGACGCCGCCTGCACCATGCGTAGTAATCAGATTCTTGCAGTAAAAATGGACTTCGTCGCGATAGACTTTATCCATATCCGTCTGAGCATACAAGTGGAGGAAATCTTCGTCCGAACCTCTGACAATGTGGGCAAACTCGTAATTGTCCATCACCGTTGGACGAACGCGGATCGCGTCGTGTGCGTGCATCTTTCGGAAGTTCGGGTCATAATAGATAATCGCCTTCCGCTTGCGAACGTATTCCAGCAGTTCCAAAATCCGCGGATGGATGAGCGGATTGAGCGCGTAGAACGAGCCGAAGATGAAAATGTCATTTTCATCCACCGGCGGATAGGCAATGTCTGACCGCTGGTTGGGGCTGCCGGTGTAGAAAAGGTATTCGGCATCGTTCCCTTCACCCAGAAACGCCAGCGAGACGGAGGTTTTCCCGTCCGGACAGGCGTCTATATAGTCGGTTGTCATCCCGTTCTCGTGCATGAACCGGCGTGTCATTTCCCCCACGCGGTCGTTGCCCAACTCGCTGATGAAGGAAACGGGGATACCTGAACGGCTCAACGAAACCATACTGTTAAACGTTGATCCGCCGGGAATCGCAATGCGCGGTTGATTCCCCTTAAAAATAATGTCCAGAAGCGTTTCTCCTATTCCAATTACTTTCCTCATAAAATTCTCTCTTATTGTTCGTTTTTACTTTGTTCGCGACTTTTCGAACCCAGATAACCGCCGTGGTGACGTTTGGCATAATCGGAGCTGGTAAATCCGATTCGCTGCATCACGCTGACGACCAGTAAATCGCCAATGACGGTCATAACGGTGGTAGACGTCGTAGGCGTCAAACCCAACGGACACACTTCTTTGGGGGCGCCGGTGAGCAGACATACGGCAGCTTCCCTGGCCAGCGGACTGTCAGGATTGGCAGTAATGACAATATACGGCATGTCTTCCACCAAAACGCGCGCCAGTTGAACCAGTTCGACCAATTCGCGCGTTTTCCCGGAATTGGAGATCAGCAACATCAGATCATGTTTGCGAATAATCCCCAAATCGCCGTGCTGTGCTTCACTCGGATGCAGGAAACAGGCCGGCGTGCCGGTCGAACTGAACGTGGTCGCAATGTTCATGGCGATCTGACCTGCTTTTCCCATACCGCTAATTACCAACGTGCCACCCAAGCGGTGGACGTGCTTAACAATCAGCTCTATTGCAGTCTCATACACGGCGCCAAACGGGATGTTACGTACTGCATCAGCTTCTTGTTCCAAGATTGATTTGATATTAATTTCATTCATGGATGCAAATGTAGTGGATTATTTTTTTTTACCCAATATAAAATAACGTACATTTGCAGCGCAAAAGAGTAAATTTTCTTTGTATGAAAAATAGAATGTATCGTTTTTTAGCCGTTGTTTACGGTTTTGGGGTGGTGATGGCATGCAATCCGTCGCCTGAATTTGTGGTAACCGGTATTGTAGCCGGTGCGGATGGACAAACCGTCTATCTGGAAAATGTAAGCCTTTCGTCGGTTGTGACGCTGGATTCGGCCAGACTGAATACTTCCGGGAAGTTCGTGTTCAAGCATCCACGTCCGGATTATCCGGATTTTTATCATCTCCGTTTGAATAATCAACTGATTAATTTTGCCGTGGATTCGACGGAAACCCTTACGTTCACGGCCGACGCAGGTACGTTTGCTACTTCGTATACGGTGGAGGGTTCGGACGCTGCAACCGCCTTCAAGGAAGTCACATTGGCTCAACTGGACGCCAATCAGGCAATCAAGCGTTTGCGCAAGGAGTATGAAACGGGCATCATCTCCGATACCCTTTATCAACGTCAGGTATTGAACGTAGTTAATGCGTATAAGGAAATTGCGTTGAAATATATCTACGCGCAGCCGATGTCTACGGTTTCCTATTTCGCCCTTTTTCAGCAGATCGACGGATTGATGTTTTTTGATTTGTACGACAAGAGCGATTCGCGCGCCTACGGTGCGGTAGCTACCAGTTACAACCATTTTTATCCGGAAAGTCCGCGCGCCAGGCATTTATACAATCTCGCGCTGCAGTCTTTGAAAGTGCTTCGGAGCGAACGCGCGATTGATTTGGACAAAATAGCCAGGGAAGTCAGTCTTCTGGATGTCGAATTGCCCAATCTCCAGGGCGAAAAGATAAAACTTTCCGACGTGGCCAGAGATAAGGCCGTAGTGCTGAACTTCACGGTGTATCAGTCGGAATGGTCGGCCGAACTGAATACGGCGCTAAACCGGATGTATGTCAATTATCATGCGCAGGGGGTGGAAATCTATCAAGTATCGTTGGACGGCGACACGCACCTGTGGAAAAATATCGTTTCCGATTTGCCGTGGACATGCGTGCACGACCCCCAGTCGGTCTATTCACAGGCAGCTGCGTTATATAATGTAAAGCAACTGCCGGCGATTTTTATCCTGAACAAGAGCGGAAATCTGGTGAAACGGGTGGATGATATAAACAGTCTTGAAAGGGAAGTGCAGGCGGTATTGTGAGGAAAATTATGTTGTAAAGCATTCCCGGAAATTTCCCGGATCGTAAAATAAGAATTATCTTTGCGACGATTTATTATAATGAATTTAGCAGATATGGATTCCGGTCAAGTCATTTAGCCGGGATTCTTTTTTTATTTTTAGAACCAAAAAACAAGGAGGAATATAAGATGGCTGTTACATACATGACTGGAGATGGCTATAACAAATTATTGGCGGAGATTAATTATCTGGAAAGCGTGAAACGTCCCGAGATTTCTGCCCAGATTGCAGAAGCAAGAGACAAGGGCGATCTGTCTGAAAATGCGGAATACGATGCGGCCAAAGAGGCGCAGGGTCTTCTCGAGGGGAAAATTGCCCAGTTGAAAAATATCCTTTCAAACGCTCGTTTGATTGACGAAGCACGGATTCAAACGGAGGTTGTTCAGATCATGAACAAGGTAAAAATCAAAAATCTCCAGAATAATGTCACCATGACGTATTCGCTGGTTTCCGACTCGGAGGCCAACCTGAAAGAATACAAGATCGCGGTAAGCACGCCGATTGCCAGGGGACTGATGGGAAAAAAAGTAGGCGACGCGGTCGAAATCCAGGTGCCGTCGGGAGTGGTCAAGTTCGAGATTCTGGAAATATCCATTTAAACGTAAAGTCATGGCTACTCTGTTCGGTAAAATTGCGGCAGGCGAAATTCCGTCCCACCGCATCGCGGAAAATGAAGAGTTTTTCGCCTTCCTGGATATCAATCCGGTCGCCGAGGGACATACGCTGGTTATTCCCAAAAAAGAAGTCGACTATCTGTTCGATCTGGACGACGGTGCGTTAGGGCGCATGATGGCGTTTTCCAAAACCATTGCCCGCGCCCTGGCACAGGCCATTCCCTGCAAACGCATCGGACTGACCGTTATCGGACTGGAAGTTCCTCATGCACACATCCACCTGGTACCCCTGCAAAAAGAATCCGACCTCTTTTTCGGCAACCCGAAACTGAAAAAAACGCCGGAGGAATTGGCCCAAACGGCAGCAAAAATCCGCGAAAAATTCATTTAGCATCTATTTTTCCAGACGCTTTCCGTCCCCGGCCTTGCGGTTCTTTCCGCCCGGGAGGAGATACGGACAACTTCAATCCCGGCAGGCTTTTCACGTATGAAAGGATTGCCTGCCGGATTGAATCCGGCTTGGCCCGTTTAATTTTTGCGGCCCCGAAAATTATACTATATTTGCGCCGTTTTTTGCCGGCCTGAAAAAAATATCGCCGGTCGGGAAGGCCTTGGCCTGAGATTTGAATGTTGAAGAAGCGCCCCTTCTTTTACGTAAAACAGAACAAATAATAAGACGTTATGAATTTGAAGAGAACGATTTTATGTTTCGGATTTGCATGTATGATCTTTACTTGCCTGCCTGCGCAAACCGTCAAGCTTTGGGGTGACAAACCCCGGGACCGAAAAATGAAACGGACGGAAATGACTGCCTACATCGCCGGCGAGAACTCGACCGGAGTGGCCGTCATCATCTGTCCGGGCGGAAGTTACTGTTACCTGGGCATGAACGGTGAAGGCCACCGCGTGGCAAAATGGTTGCAGGAGAACGGGATTTCGGCATTCGTGCTCCGCTACCGCGTCGGGATGTACGGAAACCGCTACCCGGCGATGATTCAAGACCTGCAAAGAGCGATTCAAATCGTCCGGGAAGACTACGCGGACAGGGGCGTTGTGCCGGAGAAAGTCGGCGTGATGGGTTTTTCGGCCGGAGGACATCTCGCCGGAACGGCAGCCACTTATTTTGAGACCGATTACCTGGAATCGGCCGGTATTCAAACGCGCGTCTCCCTGCGTCCCGCTTTTGTCGCGATGATTTATCCCGTAGTTTCCATGACGGACAGTATTGTGCACAAAAAGTCGCGCCGCAACCTGCTGGGCAGGCATTACACGGAGGATCTCCGACACCGGATGTCGCTCGAACAGAACGTCCGGCAGGACATGCCTCCCGTCTTTCTCATTCACTGCCGCCGCGACCGGACGGTGGACTGCCGCAATGCCATCTGCTATCAGCAGGCCCTGACGGCCAAACAGGTGCCCTGCGCCTTCACCCTGTACGATGAAAAAGGACACGGATTCGGCATCAACTGCAAGCACATCGAAAAACATGCGACGGCATGGACTGAAATATTCATCCCCTGGCTACAGGAAATCCTGGCGGATACATTCGTCCAGGCGAAGTAAATTCAAAGATTCAAAAATTCAAAGATTC
>JAITQL010000036.1 GCA_031288935.1 Tannerella sp. | reverse complement strand
TTACGCAGGATCGCCTGTCACAAACGGCATATGGGCAACGCCCTTTACTTGGACGGGCGCCACTGCAAAAAACACCTCCGTCCATCCCGGCAGGGATGGCAGTTCGGTAGAAAACCGTTATGCCGGCCCTCTCGCATCCCGTACGGGATGCAACCTCACCGGGCATCGGCTTTTTCTACCGAACTCCCATTCCTCACGGAATGACGGCGGGGTGAATGCCCAAACGACCGCCCCGTCCCTGCGAATGGCATAAGGGCAACGCCCAGTGAGCCCGCCGGCCACCACCTCCGAAGCCCTGAGAGGGCGCAAGCCCGGTTTCATAACTGTTCGCGCCCTTTCAGGGCTTGGGGATTGTCGCGCCACCATACACAGGGCGTTGCCCTGTGCTGTTGCTTAAAGGGCGTTGCTCTTCATGGCGGCTCTGTCGGACAGGGTTCTGCCATACGGTAACAGGTTTCCTGAAAAGAACGCCGCGCTCCGTTCTTGCGAATGCAGTGAAGCAATTCGGAGAATGGAGGATGATGGGATGTAAACAGAGGAAAAGCAACCCTGATTTTCCCAAAGGCTCCCTTGGTAGCCGTGACGGTCACACATCCTTCACCTTGTTCCCGGACAGCAATAAGGGAATGCTTTGTTGCCTGAAAAGTGTATAATGAACCTGAACGGAATCTTTGACTTTCCGGTCGCTACATCTGAAATTCCATTTTTTCTTCCGGACAGGTACGATCCCTGTGATCCAGCAAGACGTCCAGTATCTTGACGGCAAGATTGGTTGCGCCCACGTAACCGACGTGCGGGAAATAATTGCTTCCCGGACGATCCACAACCGGGAATCCCAGTCGGACGAAAGGAAGGTTTTCATCGCGGGCGATGTATTTCCCGTAGGTGTTTCCGATCAGCAAGTCCACTGGCTCCTGCTTGATCCACTGGTGCAGCCGGAACATGTCGGCGCGTTCGCCGCTCTTGTACTTTGCCTCGGGCACGTCTTTCGACAGCAGGGCTTTCAGGGATTCGTCGAAATGCTTGCCGGCAGTGCCGGTGACGACGTAAACCGGTTTCATATCCAGTGTCAGCAGAAATTCCGTCAGCGGGATCAGCGTATCCGGGTCGCCGAACAACGCGACGCGCTTCCCGTAGAAATACTTGTGATTGTCGGCAATCAGGTCGAGCAGTCTGCCGCGCTCCTCGGTCAGGGAGTCGGGAACGGGGACGTTGGCATGACGGCTCAGGGAGACGAGGAACCGGTCGGTCGCCTTCAAGCCGACGGGAATCTCTATGATTTCAAACCTTACCTTGCATTTGTTTTCGAGTTTCACGCAGGCGTCTTCCGTCGAATACGCGCCCAGGCCGATGGTAAACTTGCTGTCGCCCGTGGCGATGAGGTCGTGGACGGACGTGCCGCCCGGAGGATACATCTCAAACTTGCCCGTCAGCGGCGCATCCAGTACGCCCGACATGTCGGGAAACAGGATGGTGCGGGCTTCCATCACGGCGGCCATACGTTTGATCTCCCGCATGTCCGACGGCTCCATCCAGCCGGCTGCGAGGTTGACCGCGTTGCGCTTCCTGGGCGTGGCGGTCGAGAAGAACTTGACGAACGACGACAGCTGGTTGGAATAACCCGTGATGTGCGTCCCGATGTAGCTCGGCGTGTTGCAATAGATCACCTGTTTGCCTTCGGGGATTTTGCCTTCTTCCTTGGCTTTGGAGATGATCTGCGTCAGGTCGTCGCCGATGGTTTCGGACAGGCAGGTGGTATGAACCGCAATCACATCCGGCCCGTAGACCGTGAAAATCGTTTCAATGGCCGACACCAGGTTGGAGGAGCCGCCAAAAACGGACGATCCTTCCGAAAACGAACTGGTGGCCGCCATGACCGGTTCCTTGAAATGGCGCGTGAGGACGCTGCGGTGATAGGAACAGCATCCCTGCGAGCCGTGACTGTGGGGCAGGCATCCGTGCAGGCCGAGCGCCGCATACATCGCGCCTACCGGTTGACACGTCTTGGCCGGATTGACCGTTAAGGCTTTCCGGTCGATTTCTTTTGCTGTAGTATGACGTAATAACATGATCAATATGGATTAAATCAGTAATTGTATTCCGCTTCGATATAGTCTTCGCTTTCCCAGGGAGCTTTCAACTCTTTCCAGACCGTGGCGCCGACCATCATTTCGATGTCCCGGTAGAAATTGACGGCTCCGCGGTATCCGGCGTAGGGGCCGCCCGCGTCGTAGTTGTGAAGCTGCTTCAGCGGAATCCCCATTTTCTGCACGCAGAACTTTTCCTTGATCCCGGCGCAGAATACGTCGGGATGATATTTCTCTATCAGTTTCTCCATTTCGTAATGGCTGAGGTCGTCGATCACGAGCATCCCCTTCTCCATCTGTTTCATCAAGCCCTGATAGTCGTTAAATTCCATGCCTTCGGCTTCCAGCGCCTGCAACTCCGTCTCCGTTTTGCGCGGACGGTAGCGCGTGGCGTCTTTCGTGACCGTGATCTCTTCGATGTTACGGCTGTCGGCGTCGATCTGGATGGTCGGAATGACGCGGCGGCCTTCGTAGTCGTCGCGGTGCCCGAACTCATAGCCGGCAGCGATGGTCGTCATCCCCAGTTCTTCAAACAAGTCCTGGTAATGGTGCGCCCGCGAGCCGCCGACAAAAAGCATGGCCAGTTTGCCTTTCGTTTTCCCGAGCGCTTCCGCACGCGCCTTTTCCACCGGAATCATTTCTTCGGCAATCACCTCCTCGACGCGGCCGGAGAGTTCCCGGTCGCCGAAATACTGCGCGATTTTCCGCAGCATCTTGCCTGTCGACCCCGCCCCGATCGGCTGCACCTTTATCCAGGGAATCCCGAAGGCCGTTTCCATCATTTCGGCCACGTAGTTGATGGAGCGGTGACACATGACCATGTTCAGGTCGGCCGTATGCGCATTTTCAAACTTCTGTACGGTGGAGTTTCCGCTGAAGGTAGCAACCAGATGGATGCCGCATTTCTCGAAAACCCGTTCCAGTTCAAAGGCATCGCCGCCGATATTGTATTCGCCCAGCAGGTTGACGCGATATTTCAACGCGCCCCGCACTTCGTCGTCGCGGCCAATCAGATGCTTGAACAGCCCGTTGTTGGCGATATGGTGGCCGGCCGACTGCGAAACGCCGCGGTATCCTTCGCACGAAAAGCCGAAGATATTGATGCCATTGCCGATCTCTTCCGTCATCTGGCGGGAAACGCGGTGCACATCGTCGCCAATCAGCCCTACCGGGCAGGTAGAGAAGACGGCTATGGCTTTCGGGTGAAACAGTTCGTAGGCTTCGCGTATGGCTTGTTTCAATTTTTCTTCACCGCCGAACACGATGTTGGAATCCTGTATGTCGGTAGAGAAGCAGTAGGTGATGAAGTTTGCCTCGTTATCGTCTTCCGGCTGGGTTTGGTTGCGGCGGGTGAGCCACGAGTAAA
>JAITQL010000135.1 GCA_031288935.1 Tannerella sp. | reverse complement strand
GGGACGGTCTGATGCAGGCTGTTGCACATCTGGCCTACACTGCCGGCATCTACGCGCCCAGTGTCAACGACTCTATCTGTCAACGCTACGGCAGCGATGTCCGTTGCATTTTTTACAAAAGGATGTCTGTCATTTATGTGATCAGGAATGACACGGCGCTTGTTTTGCGCGTAACGGCAAGCAGCCTGATACGGTAAGGCGTCATGAGGGCAACACACCCGTTTGGCGTGAAAAAGGATTGCTTTTTAATTCCGGAGATGCAAAGACTGTGGATTGCAGAGTTTCCTTTCCGGCGGGAAAATTGCCGGCGAAACGGATTTTTTTGTTCAAATATGACAGGTTACAGTTTGAAAATACATACATTTGTGACAAAAAAATCAGAATATCTTATGTTTCGGTTCATTTTTATATGGGTGACAGGTTGTTTGCTGTCCTGTTCTCTTGCCGCACAGGGTCTGGATGCCCTGAAAAAGGATTATCCGCTGCTGATGGAAAAGTTCGGAGGCGAACTGGACAGCCAGCGGGCGGATTATTATTTTCTGGTGGACGTTTCCGGCACGATGCAGCAGTACAGGGATGTGGTCGTTCCGGCGTTGCAGGAGTTTTTCCGCTCTTTGCAGACGGATGATTACGTTTCGGTGATCAAGTTCGGCGGAAAAGCGCGGAACGATCTTTCGAGTTTCGGAAGCGTGCGGCCGGAAATGATTCAAAACCTGATCCGGTATGTGCCGAACCTGTATCAAATGATTCAGAATGCGGAAGACCAGCGGCTGTTTTCCGGCTATACCGATCTGGAGGCCATGCTGCTTTATCTGACGGACGAGCTGCATCAGGCGGGCAGAAACAATCTGAAATTCATTTTTGTCATTACCGATTTCATACACGATCCGCTGCCCGGAAAAAGGGGGCATGAGCAGTGGGATGCCATTGCCGTCCGGCTGCAGAACGAACAGAGCGAAAACCATGTCTGTGCCTTTGCGCTGCAGTTGCCCGGCGAAAAGTCGGGGCGCGACCTGGAGCAAGTCCGGCGCGTTTTTCCGCCCGCCTTCGGGTTTGAATTGCAGGAGGTGCAGAACAGAACCGCCCTGTCCGAATGGTTTACGGATAAAAAGAATCGAATCCTGCTGGACAAGTTTACCGTCCTGATCGGGAACAAACTCGGAGAAGCCGGATTAAGCATGGAGCCGGAACTGACGGTCGACGGCCATCTGCGGCTGAATACTTCGCGGAAGGCGAATGAACTGTTCGACGGCCTGTCGCTGGATTCCCTTTCGTGGCAGTCAACCGGTTTTCGGATCGACAGCCGCTTGCCGGCAGTGATCCGGGAAACGGACGGGAGGGTGTACGCCGGACAAATCCGGTATCAGTCCGTTGCGTTTCCCTTTTTCCATGCCTTCCGGGATACGCTGACCGTTCAGGCATCGCCGGCATCGCCCTGGATGAACGAGCTGCGCCGGCTGGGCGTCGTGCCGGAAACGCTGTCGTATCCCGTCCCCCTGCGCCGGACGGTGTTTACGTTTTATCTGCCCCTGTGGCTGACCGTCGTTCTGCTCGGCGCGCTCCTGCTTTATCTGCTGCTTGTATGCAGGGCGTTCGGACGGAACCGTGCCGCGGCAAACAAGATCAACGGGCGGTTTGTGGTGCGTTACGAGGGCGAGGAAATTGCCCGGAAGGAAGCCCGTGCGCGGCAAAGCGTCGACATCGGCATGGGGGCGTCGTTCATCTCCGTCGCGCAGGAGGCGTGCAACTGGCGGGTTGAAATCAGATACGTTACCTACGCCTGTTTCCGGTGCTTCAAAAAGCCCGAATACCGGATTTACCTGCTCAAGGGCGCCAGGTTCAAAACCGACCGGGAATATCTGAATCATCAGCATCCGCCCTTTTCAAGGGGCAGGGGACTGTTTATCGGCAGTTTCTCCATCAAGTGGAATTTTTAATTGGCAATCATATAATAAAATCAGAAAGTTATGGCAGAAGAAAAACATATTTTCATCGGGATAGGAGGTTCCGGCGTAAATACGGTGACCAAGGTGAAGTATAAAATCTATGAGAAGCTGACGGCGACGGCACACAAGTCGCGCCTGGAGCTGTTGAACGGGAAGTACCGTTTTTTGTTTGTGGACACGGATGCAAAGGATATTAAAAGCAACAACGAGGAATATCGCAACCGGTATGAACACGGGAAAGTGGATTTCATTGATCCCGGCAATGAACTGGTCAATCTGGGGGATCAGAATCCGAAGGCGATTTACCGGGAGGCGCGCAAGGAGCCGCGTTTTCAGTTGAACAGACGGATACTGGAAGCGTGCGACGATCGCATCGCGGCGATGATACCCGACAGTACGCTGGAGCATGGCGCCGGAGCGTTTCGCATGAAGTCGCGAATCGCCTTTGCCCGGAAGTCTACCGAATTTAACGAGAAGCTCGGCGCGTGCATCTTGGAACTGAACAGCCTTTCGGAAGGTTCTTCCCAGGACAATACGATCTATTACTGGGTGGCGGGCAGTTCGAACGGAGGCACGGGCAGCGGTATTCTGAACGATGTGCTGTATTACGTAAACATGATGCACCGGAAATTAGTCGTCACGGCCGATCCCAAGGTCGTGCTGTTGCTGTACATGCCGCAGTATTACATTGACCGGAACCCTACGAACGAACGGTATCCGAAAAATGCGTATGCCACGCTTTCGGAACTGGAAGCGTTTCAATGCCTGTCCCTGTCAAAAGACCCTGTTCCGGTCAACTATCACCGGCTGGCGCTGATCAGGGACTATCACCAGTTCAATACAAACATCACGTACCGTCCGTTCAACTACTGCATACCGGTGGACTATCAAACCGACAAGGGCGCCAACATGGGGAGCCTCGCCAACATGTACTGCAACACGGCGGAAATGCTTTACTACATCCACAGCGGCGCCGGAGGAGAAGGATTCCGTTCCGCGTCGGACAATTTTATCAATGAAATTCAGGGACACTCTCCCAAATCCTTTCTGATTCCGATGGGATATATCGCATTGCGCAAGCCGGAGAAGGATTTTGAGGATTACCTGCAAATCCGCATGCGCTATGAACTGGTCAAGTACGGACTGATCGGAGAGCCGATACAGTCGGATACGGAGCGGAACGCCGTCAGGACGGTACTGTACAACAACGTGATCAAAAAGTACCTGTTCGGCGCCGACGCCGAATCCCTTCGAACGCTTTACAGAAAAATCGTGAACGACAAACTGGAAGACGAATTGCAGGACAATCTGATCATGGATTCCGGCAACAACCTCGTACCGGAATTGCCGGCCGGCCTCTCCGTTCCGGAAATCAAACGGTTTGCCGAGGATATCGAGAGGGCGATTCGCAGAAAACAGGAGGAACAGGAAACCTGCCTGAACCGGATTGAAGCCGAATTGTGGAAATGGGTCGAAGAGAACAGCATCAAACACGGCCTTGAATACGTGAACATCGCGCTGGCCGAACTGGACGGCTATTGCACGGACCGGTACGACGCCTTCACGGTCGACCGGAAGGGCGCCGACGCTCAACGGAAAGCCTTGCAGAATAATATCGACGCCATTGACGAAGACTTGAACGACCTGTACCGGAAAGCGGTTACCGTTACATTTTCCGAACGGATCGGCAAGAAAAACCGGGAAGACGTCAACCGGTATTTCCAGCGGCTGAAAGATTATGTGGGCGCAAAGACAGACCTGTACATCGACGAGCAGACGTATGACCTCCTCGGCCAGCTCTGCGCGGGCGACAGCGGAATCATTGACCGGATCAAAGGCTTTGTCTCCAATTTGCTGGCGGAAGCGTATCATGCCCTGACGGGAGAAAAAGGCGCGCAGGCCGCGTATGACAAACTGGCCAGGTCTTTCCTGGAAAAAAGCCATGACGTGACCTCCGTATACCTTCCCCAGATACAGGAATTTGTTGACGGGTACGGATGGAAGGAGGGTCACAAGTTTTCCGAATGGTACTCCCTGATCATCCGGCACACCGACCGCTACGAGCGGGGCAAAGGATTCGTGCCGGTCCGTTCCGGCAATGAAAAAAGCCTCGAAGGACTTATCGGCGCCATGATTAAGCACAATCGGAAACAACTGGTGGAAAAGGGATACCTGGACGGTGAAAAATCGCAGCTGTTCAGCAATCCTAAGATCGAAAATCCCCGGAAAAACATGGAAGACATCCTTTATTATGCTTCTCTGTTCATGGAAGAGCACAGCCGGACGGCGCTTAACGACGAGTGGTTTTCAAAACCGCTGTCCGATTTTTACGACGAGCTGGATCTGGAAAAGAGAAAAGAGATCAAGGGGCGGTTGGATCCGAGTCTGTTTTTATCGTACAACCAGTCGCGGGAAAACCACCTGTCGGAAACCAAGCGTATTTATGTAGCCAAAAGCGAAAGCCTGGCCAAAGAGATTTTGGGTTACAACGCCAATGGCATGTCCGAGTTCAACGCCGGCAGCGACGCCTCCACCCTGTACCTCATCAAAGTCAAGATCGGGCTGTCTTTCGATTTTTACAGGAATTATGATGTGATCAAGCCAGTATATGAAAATACAGCGGAGAAGGGCGAGTATCATTTTCATCTCTCGTTCGCCAACTGCAATGGCGACTACGGGCATATCTTCCTGCCGAAGGAACTGGAGCCGGAGCTTGTATCCTTTGCCAGGTACATGCTGGTGGACGGTTTCAAACACGTGCTATCCTCCTGTTACCACTCCTCCTCCAATGCGTTCGACAGGGACAACTATACCAATACGCCGTTTGTGCTTGAGGAGAAAAGAGCCTTGATTGCCACCAAAAGAAATGTGAGCCGGCAGGGAGAAAACGTTTGCCTGACGGTCAGAGACGGCGAGACCGTGCGCTATTCCGCCCTTACCTTCGGCAATACGGAGACTCCGTACATAATCATGTTCGGCAAATTCAAGGAGTTGTACATTAGCGAATCGTTGGCGGATACCATCCACAAACTGATTGCCACGCTGAAGGAAAAATCCGGTGGAAGCATGGAAGAACATTATGACGATGTGCGGCTGGAACTGATACGTAAACTGGACGGACTCATTCCGGACATCAAAAGCCGGGAAGAAAGAAAAACCGTATCGGACATACTGGAAGCGCTGACGAAGGAGCTGGATACATTCGAGAAATTCACGAATTGAGATGTTACCTGTTTGGATTATCAATCTGGCAACAGACCGGGCTGACCGGGAGTCGTTCCGGCGGTTGCGCTCCGCCTTGACGCCCCGGCAGCAGTCATACTGGTATTATTCGGAAATGGAAAGCGAACCGGTTACAGACCTGGCTTCGTGCGGGGCGTTGCTGAAGGAACTGGTCGACAAGGGCAGGAACTGCTATAACTATTTTCAGAAAGAAGGATTTGTCATCAGTGATTTTCAGATCTGCATCATGGGGGCAACCGGCGAACGGCTCTCCCGGACGTCCTTTCATTTGATTCCTTCCCTGCTGAGAGATTTCATGTCTTCCATCTGGGGAGCATATGTGCAAAGGGGCGTGGTTATTACCGGGATGCTGTTCATACCGGACAACTTCAACCAATTCTCGATGGCCGAAAGGAATGAATGTACCCTGTTTCTGGAAGAATTGAATACGCTGGTTGCCGCCTTGAAGACGGATCATTACAACCGGGTCGTCGTCTATCAGGATATTCAGCGTCCGGACGTGCGTTTCTACCCGAAGCTGAATCGGGAGCAGACCGTGGAGCTGAGCTTCCAGTACCTTCTGAACATGTATTACACCGGAAGAAACCGGCACAAGGTCTTTGACAGTCTGGCGCAGTCCGGGTTTTATTCCCTGGGCGCCGCGTCCGTCTATTACGACAGCCTGGAGCACAAGGAACAGGCCGCCCGGCTCCTGCTCGAAAAGTTGATCGAAACGATGAAAGACCCGGCAAACGTTTCGGACCGGGATGCCGAAGACATGATCGCCGCCAAATTCCCCAAAACAACCCTTGCTGCGGAAAATATACTGGAACGTTTGCAGGAAGGCTGCCAGGGGTTGAACGTGGACTTGAAAGACCTGGAAATGGCTCCCGACCCCCATCCGGTCGACGGCTTCTACAAGCCGAAACTGTACCTTTCGTATTATTTCGACTACCTTCGTTTTCAGCCGGCCCGGGCGCTCGAATTTACCCGCGTTTACAGTCATCTGCTCACCCGGAAACTGTTTGACCGGATCGCAAAAAACAAAAACGACGCAAGCCTGCGTTTCAGGGAAATCATCGCCCGCTATAACCGGACGCTCGCGGAGGGGGATTACAAATTCCCCACCATTCCGCAACTGAAAGCGGCGCTGACCGGGCTGAAGGAACGGCTGGAAAAAGAACGGGAACAGGTCGGCCAGCTCTCCGGCAGGAGCGAAAGGAAAGTCTTTGAAGTACCGGCTTATCTGTCGGCTTACTACAGCGACTGCAAGGCGAATCGCAGCGCCTGTTCCGCCAAGGAGCTGGCCGAAAACATGAAGAATGCGCTGAAATCCGAGCCGTCCGTGATGGGACTGATCAACCGCTGCTGTCTGCTGGGCACCGTGATGAGTTTTGTGCTGATTCCTCTGCTTCGCGAACTATCGCCCTTCATCATCAACCTGGGAGACGTGGCCGGATACGAATATCTCTGGATTGCCGTCATATTCATCCTGCCGTTCCTCTATCAGTTCGGCATCCGTTTGCGCCGGCACTTCCTGTTTGTCCGTAAACAGAAACACCTCTTGCTGGCGCAGGCGCTGGTCGGCGTGCAGGAAAAGGCGTCGGCCAAAGTTTACCTGCAAGCGTCGGAGTTCTTTGCCGGGCTTGTGGAGGAATGTGAAAAGGCGCTGAAACGGTGCGACGCCATCGAAGAGAACCTGCATCCGTCCGCAACGGAAACCTCTCCCCCGGACGTTCCCCGGACGCTCTTCAACCAGCCGCTGATCGGGGGGGCGTTCCAGGGAGTTCGTATCCTGCCGGAACTCTCGGCCGTCGGGGATGAACTGACGGTGGGAGGCAAAACGGTGAAACTGTCGGACATCGGAACGAACGAGCGCCTGAAGCTGCTGAAGGAACTGTTTAAAACGCCGGATGCCTGTCCGCTGAACGTTTCCGAAAAAAGCCCCGGCGCGGAGGAAACGCCGCAGATGCTGAACGACTGGGTAAACGCCTGCATGGAACGCATGAAAACGGCGCTGTATGGACGCATGAAAATCAATGAAGAACAGAACATCGGCAACGTCGTCAACGACATGCTCCGAAAGGACGAATCCCTGATTGATCTGAAACCGCTGTTCCGGATGGCGGAAGTCAACGGCATCATCACCCACAGCGCGGATGCAAGGGGACTCGTCATCCGGAGTTATATCAAGCCCGACCGCTTGCCCAAAGAGGCTTCGAGGGCGGAATATAACAGCGCCGACGAAACGGTCAAACCCTATCTGTTTGTGACCGCCTGGAGCCGGCCGGAGATAAACCGCCTGAATACGCGGGGGCTTTGCGACATGGAATTGAAGCAGATCGCCGACCCGCTTCCCTTTACGACGCAGCTGACCTGCCTGTACGCCCATTACAGGAAGGGAGACAGCTCCTGCCGGGTGGGCGAGGTACGGATACCGGTCGCGACCGGACAGTTGAAAGAGCTGGAAAACCATATTAATTGCATGAGATCATGAATACGTTTGAATTGTTATGCACCCGTCTGGGCATACTGGCCGGAATCGTCCTGGTTGTCTATTCCCTTTACCGGCTGCTCCGGCTGCTGGTGTCGCAGGCCGGAGTCCATGCCCTGAAAGCCAACGGGAAGTTCAGGCAGGAAGGCCTGGTAAAATACAACCTCTTCAAGGACAATTATGCGGCGTATGACCTCACGAAAGACTTTGCCGACCAGCTGACCGGGGAAATCTATATCGGCGACGACGGCAAGGCCTGGCTGCAGGTGCGGAAAGACGACGGCGCCCGTCCCGACAGCGGGTTCGAGAAACTGGGATACATCGACCTGAAGGGAAACATCTACGACCGGAACCACTGCCTCGCCGGCTACGTCGGCAACGCGCCCGGACAGCCGGACATGACCGGGCGGAGGAAATGGTACGAACTCTTCCTGCGCTGCCACGCCAACGTCTACCTGTGCGCCCGGCAGGAGCAGGTACTGACCGATGCCGGCAACCCGGATGCGACCGCCGCAACGGCGGAGGCGGAAGCGCCCCGGGATCGTTGCATAGGCAAATGTATCGAAACCGGACGCTTCCGCCCCCGCAACCCCGACCGGTATACGGCGCTGGGACGCTCGGCCGCCTTCCTGCTGCTCTACCGCCAGACGCAACCGCCCAAACCCGCGGGCGAAAACCTCACCGTCTACCGATACGCCTGGAGCGACACGGCGCTGATCTCCGCCTTCCTCTTCGCCGTTTTATACGCCCTCTTCTACCTCTTCAACGTGAATCTGATCAACATGCCCTTCCTGGGCGACTGGATCGTGCTCCTCCCCACCGCCTTTTACTTCCCGGTCTGGGCGCTGGTGCGGCAGGTCAAAATCGAACAGTCGCTGAGCGGCAAACCGGTGGAGCATTTCCTGATGCTCTTCAACCGCAACACGGGACTGGCCGGCATGAACAACCTGATCCTCCTCTTCGCCCTGGCCGCCGTCGGCATCTCCGTCTTCGTCTACGGGCGCGACCTGATCCCCTTCCAGATGGCGATACTGATCGGCGCGTGGGTAAACGGCAAGTACATCACCCGGATGCCCTGGACTGTATACGACCGCTTTCTCGTGCCCCAACCCGACGCACGGGACGACGAAGAAGAAGATACCGCCGGCATGATTGCCCGCAACTACCGCTGGGAACTGGATGCGGACGAGACGCGCCTGCAGGGAGAACTGAACCTGTACTTTGCGCAGGACGAAATAAACGAACTGCGCAGCCGCAATCCCTTCCGCACGGACGCCTCGCTGGGCTTCGACCGCAACATCGAAACCCTGTTCAGGGAAAAAACCGACGAGCGTCACCTCCGCCGCATCAACCGCTACATCTCCACCCGGGCCTTTGAAAACGGACTGGGCGGGCTGGAAACGATGCAGTTTATCCTCGACTTCGTGCAGGAGCCGAACATCCGCTATCTTGCGGACGAGGCAAGCCCCGACGAAACGGGCGGCGTGGAATACGCCCGCTTTCCGGTGGAAACGCTCTTCGACCGGCACGGCGACTGCGACTGCAAGGCCGTCCTGGCCGCCGCCCTCTTCCGCAACGCAGGCTACAGGGTGGCTTACATCACCTCGCGCAGTCATGCTGCCATTGCCGTAGCCTGTCCCAAGGAATGGTTCAGCTTCTACCACACCGGCAAACTGTCCGAATCCGGCAGCAAGGCGCTGATCGACAAAGACGGCCTGTACTATTACTTCTGCGAGACGACAGGCGATTCGTTCCGTATCGGCGACTGCGGCGCAAACACGCCGGAAGAATTTACGGAGTTCCGGTTTTTGAAGTAAAAAAATTCAAGATTCAAGATTCAACAAACGATCCGTTAAGCAACGTAAAATGAATAACCTGTAAAAGATTGTTTGCCGACTGTCCCGTTCCCGTAGGGAATATAGCCCGGTAGAAACGCATCGCTCCCGCCTTACCCGGCATGCCGTCAGGTATGCATCCATTATTACAGGTGGCATACCTGACGGCATGCCGGATTGTGTAGACG
>JAITQL010000047.1 GCA_031288935.1 Tannerella sp. | reverse complement strand
GCTGAATCCCAAACCCGGCAACAGCTGGAACAGCGGAACGGATACGCGGATGAATCAGATCATCCCGGATTTTATCGTCGAGGAAAACAACGGCGAACTGACGCTGAGCATGAACCAGCGCGGCATTCCCGACCTGCGCATCAGCCGCGAATACACCGCCATGTTCAAGGACTACCTGGGCAACAAGGCCAACCAGACCGGCGAAATGAAGGAGGCCGTACAGTTCGTCAAGCAGAAACTGGACGCCGCCCAGTGGTTCATCGACTCCCTGCGGCAACGCTACGAAACGCTGCAACGTACCATGCAGACCATCATCCTGCTGCAACAGGAGTTTTTTCTCTCCGGCGACGAGTCCAAACTCCACCCGATGATCCTGAAGGACGTGGCCGAGCGCTCCGGCTACGACATCTCAACCATCTCGCGCGTCAGCAACAGCAAGTATGTACAAACCAACTTCGGCGTGTATTCGCTGAAATTCTTTTTCTCCGAATCCACGCAAAACGAAAGCGGCGAAGAAATTTCCACCCGCGAGGTCAGGAAAATCATGAAGGAAACCATTGACATGGAAGACAAGCGCAAGCCCGTTACGGACGAGGAACTGGCCGCACTTTTAAAGGAAAAGGGATACCTGATTGCCCGCCGTACCGTTGCCAAATATCGCGAACAGATGGACATTCCCGTTGCCCGACTCAGAAAAGAATGGTAACTTTGCCGTCCTAAAATACATAGATTAAATTTCGTATATCCAATGAATTTTCCATCCAACCTGAAGTACACCAGGGATCACGAGTGGATCCGGGTAGAAGGAGAAACTGCCTGCGTCGGCATCACCGACCATGCGCAAAACGAATTAGGTGAAATCGTCTATATCGACATTACGACGCAGGGTGAAACCCTTCGCCGGGAAGAAGTCTTCGGCACCATCGAGGCCGTAAAGACCGTATCCGACCTCTTCCTGCCGGTATCGGGCGAAGTCCTCGAACTGAACGGCGAGCTGGAAGACCGGCCGGAGCTGGTCAACAGCAGTCCCTACGAAGCCGGATGGCTGATCCGGATCCGGATGACCGACCCGTCCGAACTGGACGCGCTGCTTTCCGCCGAAGAATACAGACAGTTAATCGGATAACCGCATGACGCCTCTGGTAAGTATCATTATGGGCAGTACGTCCGACCTGCCGGTCATGGAGAAAGCCGCCCGTTTTCTGGACGGGATGGAAATCCCGTTTGAAATGAACGCCCTGTCGGCACATCGCACGCCCGAAGACGTCGAGCGGTTTGCAAAAAGCGCCGGGGGGCGCGGCGTCAAAGTCATCATTGCCGCGGCAGGCATGGCGGCGCATCTGGCCGGGGTTATCGCGTCCATGACGACCTTGCCCGTCATTGGCGTGCCGATTCAGTCATCGCTGGAAGGCCTGGACGCCCTGCTGTCCATCGTGCAGATGCCGCCCGGCGTTCCCGTTGCTACCGTAGGCATCAACGGCGCGCTGAATGCGGCTATCCTGTCTGCACAAATCCTGTCGCTTGGCGATGCTGCGCTCCGGGAACGACTGCTCGACTACAAGGAATCCTTAAAAAAGAAAGTGGTAACGGCCAACGAAGAACTGGCCAAAGTGACATTCAAACACAAGACCAATTGACCTTTCTCCATTATCGACGCCGCCCGTCGTCCGTCGTCCGGATCGGGAATACCCCGTTGGGAGGCGATTATCCGGTACGTATCCAATCCATGGCAGACGTGTCTACCACGGATACGGAGGCAGCCGTGCAACAGGCCATCCGGTTGATTGAAGCCGGCGCCGAATACGTTCGCTTCACGGCACAGGGCGAACGCGAAGCCCGGCAGCTGGGGGTCATCCGCCGGCGCCTGCGCGGGCAGGGTTACGATACGCCCCTGGTGGCCGACATTCACTTCAACCCGAAAGCGGCAGACGTGGCAGCCGTGAACGTGGAAAAGGTACGCATCAATCCCGGAAACTACGTGGACGGCGTAACGTCTTTCCGGAAAACAGCCTGTAGCGACACCGATTATGCAGCCGGGCTGCGGAAAATCCGCGACCGCTTCATTCCCTTCATCGAATTGTGCAAGAAACACCGCACGGCCATCCGGATAGGCGTTAACCACGGATCGCTGTCAGACCGTATCATGAGCCGCTACGGCGACACGCCGGAAGGGATGGTGGCCTCGTGCATGGAATTTCTGCGAATCTGCCGGGAAGAGGAGTTCCCGGACGCGGTTGTCTCCATCAAGGCCTCCAACACGGTGGTGATGGTACAGACCGTTCGCCTGCTGGCGCGGACGATGGAGGCGGAAGACATGCACTATCCGCTGCATCTGGGCGTGACGGAGGCGGGCGACGACGAAGACGGGCGCAGCAAAAGCGCCGCAGGCATCGGGGCGTTACTGGCCGACGGCATTGGCGATACCATTCGCGTGTCGCTGAGCGAGCCGCCCGAAGCGGAGATCCCCGTTGCACGCAAATTGACAGACTATATGCTGCAACGCAAACAGTATGCACCCGTCGAAGCGCCGGACACGCTTCCCGCGGATTTTTCCCGCCCGACGCAGACCGTCGGCCGCATCGGGGGCGCCTGTCCGCCGGCCGTCATATCCGACCACAGCCACGGGATCTGTCCGGTCGACGAAGCAAACCGTCCCGATTTCATCTACATCGGGGCAAACAGGGCCGGCGCTGAAACCGGAGATTCCATCCCGCGGATCGTCGACGCGGACTGCTGGGACAACCGGTCGGCGACGACTTATCCGTATTTCCGCGCAGCCGATATGGACAAACTGTCCCGGTGCACAGCCGTCATAAAGTTTGTCGAACTGACGCACTGCGACCTGAGCGAAGACCGAATCCATCTTTTCCGGCAAAATCCGTCCGTTGTCATTGTATGGAACGGACGTCATCCGGATTACATCAGCGAAGCGCGTGCGCTGGCATGTTGCCTGAAGGCGGCGAAATGCGACGCGCCGGTGATTCTTCGCCGTCATTACGCCGAGACGGACAGGGAAACGCTTCAATTGCAGGCGGCAGTCGATTTCGGCACGCTGTTGCTCGATGGCATTGGCAACGGTCTTATGTTGAGCCATGAAAAAGTCGACTCGAAGGTAACAGACCGTTATTTGTTCGGCATCCTGCAAGCCGTCCGGTTACGGATCAGTAAAACGGAATATATCTCATGTCCCGGCTGCGGACGAACGCTGTACGACCTGCAAACAACGATCGCCCGCGTCAAAGCCGCCACCTCTCACCTGAAAGGATTGAAGATCGGCATCATGGGCTGCATTGTCAACGGCCCGGGTGAAATGGCCGATGCCGATTACGGTTATGTCGGCGCCGGCAAAGGGCGTATCAACCTGTACAAAGGCAAAGAGTGTCTGAGCAAAAACATTCCCGAAGAAGAAGCCGTAGCACAATTAGTGCAACTTATCAAAGAGAACGGAGACTGGGAATCCGTTTAATCCTGCTTGAAAAATTTTGTTGTCCGAATCTGAAATGTCCTCTACTGAAAAAAGTTTACAGTAAGTTGAACAATAAAACCTATAAAAAATGAGGAAAATGAAAGGGGTTGATGATGCGTTACGCATGCAAATTATCGAAGAACATCT
>JAITQL010000241.1 GCA_031288935.1 Tannerella sp. | reverse complement strand
CATGCGCTTTACTGTTTACGGATACAAAATTCATGATACACATTATATTATTTTTACAACGGGGCAAAGATACAAACTTTTTTTATCCGACCCGCGTTGAGGATTAAAAAGCGTGTTTTCCAGCCTGTCGCTTTGATGGCATTTCATGGAATGAGCCGTTCATTGAGTTCAATGAATATTTCATTTACCTCAATGGGGTTTCCATTGAACTCAATAAGCCTTTCATTGAACTCAATAAGTTTTCCATTGAACTCAATGAATCTTCTATTGAACTCAATGGGTTTTTCATTGAACTCAATGAATCTTCCATTGAACTCAATGAGCCGTTCATTTTCCAATAGAAATGAATGCAATGATTCGTTTCACGCAGATTTGTGCGGATTTAAACGCGGATTCCGCAGATTTACGGTCGCTGAAATCTGCGCGAAACCGTGAAATCTCACTTTCTTCGCGCCGTTTGTGGATGGAATCCTTGAATTTTTGAATCCTTGAATCTTGGATATCCCCGCCTGTCCTTACTTGAGATTGTATTCCAGTCCCGTCACCTGAAATTCCGTGCGCCGGTTCAGCTGGTCGGCGATTTCCTGCTGTTCGGGGGAGAGGGCGTTGACAAAGTCTTCCGTCAACAACGTACCCTCCGGCAGAAAGTCGTGCTGTTCCGCCAGCCTGGCGTTGATCTGCTTGGGAACGCTTTCGCCGTACCCTTTCGCCGTCAGACGCGCGGCGTCGATGCCTGCCTCGATCAGGTAGTCCACGACCGACTGCGCGCGGCGCTGCGCCAGTTTTTCATTGTACGCCTCCGGGCCTTTGCGATCCGTGTGAGCGCCCAGTTCGATGGTCACGTTCGGATTGTCCGTCAATATCTTGACCAGCCCGTCGAGCGCCTCCTTCGATTCGGGACGCAGGGTAGCCCTGTCAAAATCGTAGAAGATGTTTTCCACTACAACCGCCTTGTCGATGGGCGACAGGTAAAAATCCACAAAATAGGTCTCGTTCTTTTCCTCCGCGTCGGTCTTGAGTTCAAAATTCTGATTCAGGTAACCGGACGCACTGGCCATCATGACGTAACTGATGTCGCGTTCCAGCTCGACGCGATAGGAACCGTCCGTCTTGACCGGCGCCTTCACATTCAGCCCGTCCCGGCCTACGATCCGCACCGTCGCGTTTTCAATCGCCTCCTCCTCGTTGTTGGCCACGTAACCCTCAATGAAAACGGTCACCGCGGGATATTCAAAGGAGTAAATATGATCCCGTCCGAGGGCATCGTTTCGATTGGACGAGAAGAAACCCTGTTCCCTTTTTCCGGCAAAGGTAATGCCGAAATCGTCCGCCATTGAATTGAGCGGCGTTCCCGCGTTCTCCACGTTCCATTTGCCGGTACTGTCCAGGGTTGCCTTGAAGAGGTCAAGCCCGCCCAGCCCCGGATGGCCGTTGGAGGCGAAATAGAGGGTGACGGAATCGCGCACATAGGGAAACAGCTCGTCCCCCTCCGTATTGATGTCCGGCCCCAGGTTTTCCATGGGACCGAAATCGTTGCCGCCAGCCAGCCGCGAGCGGAACAGGTCTTTCCCGCCATAGCCGCCGAGAGCGTCCGCCACGTAATAAAGATACTGTCCGTCCGGCGAAACGGCCGGATGTGCCAGTAGCGTAATGGAATCCTTCACGATTCCGGCGCGCTGTCCTTTTCCCCACGAGGCGCCGCTGCGTGTCGAGATGTAGATTTCCGCCGTCCGGGGGTCGGTGGCATCCTCCGCGCAATAGGTGTAATACATCGTGTTTCCGTCCTTTGAAAACGAAGGCGTACCCTGGTCAAACTCGCTCGCGAGGGCGTCGGTCACTTCCTCCGGCTTGAGCCACGCGCCGTTTTCATCCTTCCGGGAGACAAAAAACGCATTGTTTTTCATCCCGGTGATGCCGTTGACGGAATCTTTCTGAATGATCCCCCGCGTAGAGCAAAAATACAGCTGGTCGTATTTTTCGCCGTACAGCATGGGGCCGAACTCGCTGCGCCTCGAGTTGAAGAGTTCCATTCGGCCCGCCTGATGCAGGGTCGGGTTTTCCAGCCATGCATCCGACATCCGGCAACCCTGATGGCCGGCGGTCGCGATCTGACTGAGCGGATTCAGCAGCAGATACCCCCGGTAATAACGGTACGCTTCGGAGTAGAGGCCGCTTTGCTGGTGCACCTGTCCGAGGCGCAACAGGAGCGTACTGTCCGGATATTCGTACCGCAGGGCGTTCTGATAAGCCCTGAGCGCCGCCGGAATGTTACCCGTCATGCGGTTGCAGTCGCCCATCCGGTAGGCAATATAGGCGCGCAGTTCCTTTTGATCCGGCTTCGATTTGGCATACAGCTTGCGGTAAATCGTGGCGGCGCCGTAATACTCGCCGAGGCGCTGCTTCTCCTCCGCCTGGCTCAACTTCGGCGTCTTACAGGCGAAAAACAGACCGCAAACCGCGCATCCGAGCAAATAAATCCATGGATTCCATCGTTTCATACCTTTCATACTTTCATTAACGTACATGTTAGGCGCTTATTGCATGATCAGCGAGCTGTCTCCGTAACTCAGAAAACGGAAATCATGCGTCAGGGCATAGTCGTAGATCCGTTTCCAGTCGTCGCCCGCAAAGGCGGCCACCAGCAGGAGCAGCGTGCTCTGCGGCTGGTGAAAGTTCGTCAGCAGGCCGTTCACCATCCGGAAGGTATACCCCGGCGCAATCAGGATTTGGGTCGCCGTTTCCAGCCGGTCGGTTTGACGCCGCTCCAGAAAGTCCAGGATGTGTTGCAGCGCTTCGGCCGGCGTGATGTCCGGCAGCGTCTTCCCGTAAGGCGCCCACTGCCGGACGGTCAGTTCTTCGGCACACGCATCCGGATGCTGCGCCAGCGTCGCGCCGATGTAATACAGACTTTCCAGCGTCCGCACCGAAGTCGTCCCCACGGCAATCACGCGCCCCGGCGAAGCAAGCAGGCGCGCAACCGTCCGGCGCTGCACCGTAAACCGTTCCGTGTGCATGACATGTGCGCCGACCGTTTCCGTCTTGACCGGCCTGAACGTACCCGCGCCGACATGCAGCGTGATTTCTTCCCGTCCGAAACCTTTGGCCGCCAGCGCAGCCAGCGTCTCCGGCGTGAAGTGCAATCCGGCCGTAGGCGCCGCAACGGAACCCCGGATGCTTGAATAGACGGTTTGATAGGCCGTCAGGTCAACCGCTTCGGTTTCGCGGTGCAGGTACGGCGGAATGGGAAGCGCCCCCGCCGCTTCCAGGATGTCGGCAAATGTACAGGCGGCGGCATTCCACGAAAAGGTGATCCGGTGAGCGTCGCCGCAGGCAGCCGTCCGCTCGGCGGTCAGCGTGACGGCGCCGCCTTCGGTGCGGACGGTCTGTTGCAACCGTCCCGCCTTCCATTTTTTCAGGTTGCCGACCAGACAGTTCCACGTACACTGTCCGGTCTGCTGGAAAACAAGCGTATAGTCGCACGGCTCGACCGGTTCCAGGCAAAACACCTCGACCGGTGCGCCGGTCTCTTTCCGAAACTGCAGGCGCGCCCGGATCACCCGCGTGTTGTTGAACACCAGCAAGGCGTTTTCGGGCAACTGCTCCGGCAGCCTGAAAAAACAGGTCTCGCCGATTTCGCCCTGTTTGTAAAGCAACAGTTTCGCCCTGTCGCGCCGGGCAAGCGGATACTTGGCAATCCGTCCGTCCGGGAGCGAATACTGATAATCGGCCATGCGAATTTGCTGCGGAGAAGTTGTCATATCTGCGTAATAAACATCTGTCCGGGAATATTCCCGCTGCAAAAATACGAATTTTCGGAGAGCCGGACGTAAAAAATCGCTTGCAGGCAAAGATTTTTCGGTTCACTAAACCGCTCTGTTTCAATCTTCCTTCTCCCTTGCAACGCCCGTCGGAAAGCAATAGCAACGATTTAATAGCTTTTTTACGCGATGATTGCAGATTTTTCATTATAAAAACACTACCTTTGCAAGCAAATCAAAGAAAGGTTGCTTTAGAAATCAATCCAAAAAGATGATACTGATCGCAGATAGTGGATCAACAAAAACAGACTGGTGCGTAGTAGATCAGGAAGATTTAGTCCAGTCCGTTCAAACAAAAGGGCTTAACCCGTTTTTTCTGTCGGAAGAAGAAATCGGGCGCGAGTTCTCTACGCATCTTTTGAGCTTGATAAATCCGCGGGAAATAAGAGCCGTATACTTCTATGGAGCGGGCTGCGTATTCGAAAAGGTAGAAATCATGCGCAAGATCATCATGCGCCATTTCCACGTGGAGGAAGTGGAAGTGAATACCGACCTGCTGGCGGCTGCACGCTGTTCGTGCGGCATGGAAGCGGGCATCGCCTGTATCATGGGCACCGGCTCCAACTCGTGTTTTTATGACGGGCAGCAGATCGTGCAAACCGTTTCGCCCCTGGGTTATATTCTGGGCGACGAAGGCAGTGGCGCCGATCTGGGAAAGCAACTTGTAAAAGACCTCCTGAAAGACATGATTACCCCCGAACTGAAAGAACTTTTCCTCCGCCGGTTCGGCCTGACGCTGGCCGAAATCATGGATCGCGTGTACCGCCAACCGCTGCCCAACCGTTTTTTGGCAAGCTTCGCGCCCTTCCTCTCGGAACATATCGAAGACCCGCGGATACATACCCTGGCGCTGAACCGCTTCAAATCCTTTTTGAGGCGGAACGTGATGAAGTATGACTACCTCCACTTTCATGTGCACTTCGTCGGTTCCATCGCCTGGCACTTCAAGTCCGTACTGGAAGAAGCCGCCGCCGATACGGGAGTGAAAATCGGCATGGTGATCAAACAGCCCATCGACGGCCTGATCACCTATCACTCCTCCGACCATACGCCGCCCCCCGTCTTCTTCGACATTTGATCCCCTGCCGGGGTTATTCAAAGATTCAAAAATTCAAAGATTCAAAGATTCGTTTCACGCGGATGAAAGGGATTTACGTTACTCACATTCATCAGTATTCATTATTCATTATTCATTATTCATTCATAGTGCTTTCCCCGCTGCTACA
>JAITQL010000240.1 GCA_031288935.1 Tannerella sp. | reverse complement strand
TGAAAAGCGAAATAGTTCCTCAAAAAAAAAGTTTCAGCCACTTTTTTTATTATTTTTGCTCCCTGTTTTGATACATATAACTTATGCAAAAGATACTTTCATACCCTCTGTCAATCATTTATTACCTGCTTTTCGGAAGCGCCCTGGCTATTTTCCATCCCATCCAGTGGTTATGTTTCAACCTGTTTGGCTACAAAGCCCATAAGAAAAGTGTCGATTGGTTGAATTTTTTTCTGGTAGCCAATACCTGCGTGCTGGGCACCCGTTACAGGATGGAAAACCTCGACCGTCTGCCGGAGGGAGTTCCCCTTATCATAACTGCCAATCACCAGAGTTTGTATGACATCCCTGCCATTATCTGGTTTATGCGGAAAGTACATCCCAAGTTTGTCAGCAAAATTGAACTGTCCCGCGGGATTCCAAGCATTTCCTACAACCTGAATCATGGAGGCTCCGTCGTCATCGACCGGAAAGACTCAAAACAGTCCTTTTCCGCTATCCGGAAACTGGGAGAATATATCGAAGCGAACAAACGTTCGGCCGTGATTTTTCCCGAAGGCACACGCAGCAAAACAGGCAAACCCGGGTCGTTTGCCGAAAACGGATTGAAAATCCTGTGTAAATATGCGCCGTCCGCTACCGTGATTCCCGTTACCATCAATCATTCGTGGAAAATGGTACGATGGGGAGCGTTCCCTCTGGGACTGGGAAACAGACTGGTATTCACCCTGCATCCGCCTCTTGTGGTGAAAGACATGCCCTTTGGCGAACTTTTTGAAAAGACGGAAAAGGCCATCGTTGCAGGCATCCGGTAATCATTCGTCTCTTAGCTGATCAATCCCCAATTCATCTTTTTGTTGAAAAGGCGTTGCAGGCGTTCCCGCAAAAGCTGGTTCCGGGGCGATTCCAATAGGGGGTCGTCATTTAATATCTCTTCCGCAAGGTTGCGGGCCAACTGGAGAATCCGGCCGTCGGCCGCCAGACTGGCGATTTTCAGATATAATCCGTCGCCGCTTTGTAGCGTGCCTTCCAGGTCGCCATGACCGCGCAGTCGCAAATCCGCCTCGGCAATCTCAAAGCCGTCGTTGCTGCTTACCATGATCTCCAGTCGCTTGCGCGTCTCGCTGCCCAGTTTGTACGACGACACCAGCACACAGTACGACTGGTCGGCGCCCCGTCCGACACGCCCCCGCAACTGGTGCAGCTGCGACAGCCCGAAACGTTCGGCGCTCTCAATCACCATCACCGAGGCATTCGGTACATTCACGCCTACTTCGATGACGGTGGTCGCTACCAGTATCTGCGCTTCGCCCGACACAAACCGTTGCATCCCGGCTTCTTTTTCTTTCGGCTTCATCTTGCCGTGCACCATACATACCGTATATTCGGGAAAGACTTCCCGGAAAACCTGAAACCCTTCCTCCAGATTTTTATAATCCAGACGCTCGCTTTCTTCAATCAACGGATAGACCACATAGACCTGCCGCCCCTGCCGGATTTCCTGCCTCAGGAAAGCATACAGCTCCGCCTTTTTATTGTCGTAGCGGTGCACGGTTTTCACCGGTTTGCGTCCGGGCGGCAACTCGTCAATCACCGACACGTCCAAATCGCCATACAGCGTCATGGCCAGCGTGCGCGGAATCGGCGTGGCCGACATAATCAGCACAGGCGGCGCCGTATGATTCTTTATCCACAGCCGGGAACGCTGCGCCACGCCGAAACGGTGCTGCTCGTCGATAATCGCCAGCCCCAGCGAGGCAAATACCACCGTGTCTTCAATCAGGGCATGCGTCCCGACCAACAGTTGGATTTCTCCGTTGGCAACGGCCGGCAGCAGCTTGTCCCGGTCTTTTTTCTTCGTGGAACCGGTCAGCAAGGCGATGCGGACAGGCAAGTCTTTCAGAAGGCCGGTCAGGGTCAGGTAGTGCTGGTGCGCCAGAATCCCGGTCGGCGCCATTATGCAGGCCTGATACCGGTTGTCGGCCGCCAGTAGCACAGCCATCAGCGCGACCAAGGTTTTGCCGCTGCCCACATCCCCCTGTAACAGCCGGTTCATCTGCCGTCCGCTGCCCATGTCGGAGCGAATCTCGCGAACCACCCGTTTCTGTGCATTCGTCAGTTCGAACGGCAGGTACTCCTTGTAAAATGTATTGAACAAATCGCCGACTTTGCCGAAAACAAACCCTTTCAGCTTTCGCTGACGTGTGCGTGCCGTCTGCAGGATATGCAACTGGATGAAAAACAGTTCATCGAATTTCAGCCGGAGTCGCGCCCGGTTCAATAACTCCGTCGATTCCGGGAAATGAATGTTTCGCAGGGCGTCCGACAGGGAAATCAGGTGAAGCGGTTCCAGTACATGCGGAGGAAGCGTTTCCGGAACCTGCCGGTTCAGGCTGGATAGCAGTGTATATTGCAGGTCTTGGATAGCGCGGGAGTGGAGAAAGGATTTTTTCATCCGCTCCGTGGCGGTATAAAACGGGGTCAGTCCGTTTGCTACCTGCCGGGTGTCTTCCACCGGGTCAATGTCCGGATGCACGAGATTGTAGCTTTTCCCGAACTCCGACGGTTTTCCGAAGACAATGTATTCCCGGCCGATCTTGTATTTGTCCGTGATGTATTTCAGCCCCTTAAACCATACGAGGTCAATGAATCCCGTACCGTCCGTAAATTTGGCTACCAACCGTCTCGAACGCATTTCCCCGACGATGTCAAACACGGTAATCCGTCCTTTCAACTGGATGTATGGCATCTCCCCGTTTACCTCGCGCACGGTATAGAAACGGCTGCGGTCAACGTATTTGTACGGAAAATAATACAACAAGTCTTCGTAAGAAGCGATGCCTGCTTCCTGCATCAGCGTTTCTGCCTTTTTCGGGCCTACGCCCGGCAGATACATGACGGATTGTTCATTCAGGAAACTCAACGGTTCATTATTTTTTCGGCAATAGCCAAATCGAAAGGCGTCGTCAGTTTGATGTTCTCCGGGTTACCGGGCACCAGATGAATGGTTTTTCCGGTAGCCTCCACGGCCGAGGCATCGTCGGTAAACGAAGACGTGTACGGTTGCCGGCAGGCTTCCGTCAGCCAGTCGCGGCGAAACACCTGCGGCGTTTGTACGATACGGTAGTTTTTCCGGTTTACCGCATGGTTGCCGTCTCCGCTTACTTCGCGGATGGACTCGGTTACCGGAACGGCCGGCGCTGCCGCGCCATACTGTTCCGCCCCGTTGAAACAGGCTTCAATCACTTCGGGCGCAACCAACGGACGCACCCCGTCGTGCACGCCCACCAGGTCGCTGTCGGCCACTGCATCCAACCCGTTTCGGACGGAATGGAAGCGCGTTTCTCCTCCATGTACCATCCGGTGCGGCACGTCGCAGCGTATTTCCCGGCACAACATCTCCCAATAGGATTGGTGCGCTTCCGGAAGAACCAACACCAACGCGGCCGACGAATCCCAGCGGTAAAACGTTTCCAGCGTGTGCATCAGCACCGGTTTCCCGTGTATTGGAAGGAACTGCTTCGGCAAATCGCCCCCCATACGCAGTCCCTGTCCGCCGGCCACAAGAATAACGGCGCGTTTCACTGCAATTCCTCCAGGATTTTCTTTACTTCCCCGTCGGTTTTACCTAATTTCTCCTTGCAGAATTTGATGAGTTGGCTGGCCTCTTTCACTTTCCCGGAAAGCACATCCACGTCCAATCCCCCCTGCTCAATGTCCGTCACAATGGCGCGAAGCCTTTGGACAGATTCGTTATACGTTTTCTCCTTTTCCATAACAAGCTATTGTCCCTTAACATGCAAAATCTTCGCAAAGGTACAATAAAGTTGGAAATTTCACCGGAATGGCTGTGAAAATTCAGGGCAACCACATCGAAATACAGTTGCAAAGAAACACGGTAAGGAAGGCCCCCTAAATCCCCCACGGGGGGACTTGGGATACGGTGGAAACAAAGCAGCCTTGGCCGAAGGGACTACTACCCTCGCAACGCCGCAGGGGATTTATCTTGTGCGGTTGAAAGGGACGACTTATAAGGTGGTTGTTTATTGAGTTTACGGCGAAGTCCGGAGCCTTCGCCGATTTTTATTAATTATTCCCTACGGGAAAACTCCCTCTCCTTCGGATACATCCCTTCCTTCGGAGAACCTGTCCCGGCATGTCGGGAGGCTTGGGGGAGGTTGGGGGCAATGATTTTTATTCCTGAATCGCTGAAAAAAACACGAAAAGAAACGTTCTTTTCGGAAAAAGAAGTAACTTTGCCCGTCTTTTTTTGAAAGGATTTTATTAATATAAAAACATAGCAACAATGAAGAAGCACAATTT
>JAITQL010000148.1 GCA_031288935.1 Tannerella sp. | reverse complement strand
AAGAACTGTACGCCGCCTGTCCGTTCATCTCGCTGCACATTCCGGCGACGGCGGAAACCCGGAACTCCGTCAACTACGCCCTGCTGTCGAAGATGCCCAAGGGCGCCGTACTGATCAACACCGCCCGCAGGGAAGTCATTCACGAAGCGGATCTGGTACGCATCATGACCGATCGGCCGGATTTCAAGTACCTGAGCGATATTGCGCCCTCGAATCACGCCGAAATGACGGCGCAGTTCGCCGGACGCTATTTCAGTACGCCCAAAAAGACGGGCGCGCAGACGGCCGAAGCCAATATCAACGCCGGGATCGCCGCCGCCGTGCAAATCGTGGACTTCCTGAAGAACGGAAACGAGACTTTTCGAGTGAATAAATAACCCTTTTATGAATTATGGATGAAGAAATGATGAATCGTTGAACGTTCATCATTTTTTTGTGTATCAATCAGTATTATGCGAATCAAACCTTTCAAGGGGATCCGTCCGCCAAGGGAACTGGCGGAGCAAGTGGCCTCGCGTCCGTATGACGTACTCGACTCGGACGAAGCGCGGGAAGAGGCCAAAGGAAACGACAAGTCTCTGTATCATATCATCAAGCCGGAAATCGACTTTCCGGCCGGAACCGACGAACATGACCGGGCCGTCTACGACCGGGCGGTAATCAACTTCAACCGCTTTCGGGCCAACGACTGGCTGTTGCAGGACGACAGGGAACAGTACTACATCTACGCCCAGACCCGGAACGGGAAGACGCAGTACGGGCTGGTTGTCTGCGCCTGTGTAGCGGACTATCTGGACGGAAAGATCAAAAAACACGAGCTGACCCGTTGCGACAAGGAGGAAGACCGGATGAAACACGTGCGTAACTGCAACGCCAACATCGAACCGGTATTCTTTGCCTATCCCGACTGTCCGGCGCTCGACGAACTGGTCGCCGCCCGTACGCAGGCCGCGCCGGAATACGACTTCGTTTCCATGCCCGAAAACTTCCGCCACACGTTCTGGATTGTGGACGACGACGCCGACATTGCCCGCATTACCGGTGTCTTTGCAACGATCCCGTCGCTCTACATCGCCGACGGCCATCACCGTTCGGCTGCCGCCGCGCTGGTCGGCGCCGAGAAGGCCCGGCTGAATCCCGAACACGGCGGCGACGAGGAATACAACTTTTTCATGGCCGTCTGCTTTCCGGCCAGCCAGTTGACGATCATTGACTACAACCGCGTGGTGAAAGACCTGAACGGGCTGACGGACGAGGCCTTTCTGCGGGCGCTCGACCGGCACTTTGTCGTGGAGGAAAAGGGCGGCGAACCGTTCAGGCCCGAACGCCTGCACCAGTTCTCGCTCTACCTGGGCGGACGGTGGTATGCGCTTGCGGCCAGGGAGGGCACGTATGACGACGGCGACCCGATCGGCGTGCTCGACGTGACGATCTCGTCCAACCTGATCCTGGACGGGATTCTGAACATCAAAGACCTGCGTACCGACAGGCGGATCGACTTCGTCGGCGGCATTCGCGGCCTGGGCGAGCTGAAGCGCCGCGTCGACAGCGGCGAGATGCGCATGGCGCTGGCGCTCTATCCCGTCTCCATGCAGCAAATCATCCGCATCGCCGATTCGGGCAACATCATGCCGCCCAAAACGACCTGGTTTGAACCCAAACTCCGTTCGGGACTGGTCATTCATTCTCTGGCGCAATCATGACGCGAAGGAAACGCCCCGTCACGCACAAACGCACGCGCCCGTGATACGGAACGTGGTTTTCGACATGGGCGGCGTGCTGGTGGACGTCCACCGCGAGGAAGCCGTCCGCCAGTTCCTCGCGCTGGGCGTGACGGACGCCGACCGTCTCATAGATTCCTATCATCACAGCGGCATCTTTCTGGACATCGAAAGCGGCGCCATCGACGTGGACACCTTCTGCCGGCTGCTCTGCGAACATGCCGGCAGGCACATTCCCCGTCCGGCCATCGAACGCGCGTGGAAAAGCATCATCTCCAGGCCGCAGGGCTACAAGCTGGACTATCTGCTCGCCCTGCGTCCCGCCCGCCGCCTCTATCTGCTGAGCAACAACAACCCCATCCTGATGGACTGGGCGCGCACGCCGGACTTCTCGCCCGACGGACACCCGGTCACGTACTACTTCGACAAGCTCTACATCTCCTGCGAGATGGGATGCGTCAAGCCCGGACGCGCCATCTTCGACGCCATGATCCGCGACAGCGGTATCCTGCCCTCCGAAACGCTGTTTGTGGAAGACAGCCTGCACAACCTGCAAACCGGACAGGCGCTCGGCTTCCACACCTGTCAGGTCAGAAACGGCGAGGACTGGCGCGACACCCTGACGGCAATCCTGCAACAGCGTCGATGAAAAGGATTCAAAGATTCAAAAATTCAAAGATTCAAAAATTCCGTGTTTTTCGCGGATTCGATGGATGAAGGCACAGATTACGGGTCGTTGCACTCTGCGGAATCCGCGGGAAACAACGGCACGGGGCAGGGGAGTCCCCTGTCTTCACGCACCGCACATCCAACG
>JAITQL010000210.1 GCA_031288935.1 Tannerella sp. | reverse complement strand
ACGACCGGATAGCAGAATCCTGTGACGTAGATGCTTTCCCGTTGCATTTGCCGGGCAAATTCCTGCGACAGCGGCGCATCGTACAGCATCACGGCGCAAATGGCAGACCGCGAAGGTTTCATGTCGAACCCGGCCGCCAGCATCCCGTTGCGGAAATACACCACGTTGCGCATCAGCTTTTCATGCAGTCCGTTGCTTTCCTTCAACATTTCAAAGGCCTCGATTCCCGCGCCAACCACGGCCGGAGGCAGGGAATTGGAAAACAGGTAGGGTCGCGAACGCTGACGCAGCAAGTCGACGATCTCCTTCCGTCCGGCGGTAAAGCCGCCCAGCGCGCCGCCAAAGGATTTCCCCAGGGTGCCGGTAAAAATGTCAATCCTTCCGTAAGCGTCGAACAGTTCGGCCACCCCGTGCCCCGTCTGCCCCACCACGCCGGCCGAGTGCGATTCGTCCACCATCACCAGCGCGTCATACCGTTCCGCAAGCGTGCAGATGGCATCCACCGGCGCCACGTTCCCGTCCATCGAAAAGACACCGTCCGTGGCAATGACGCGGTGGCGTTGCGCCTGCGATTCCAGCAGACACTGTTCCAGGCCGGCCATATCGGCATTGGCGTAGCGGTAGCGTTTCGCCTTGCTCAGGCGGACGCCGTCGATGATGGAGGCATGATTCAGCGCGTCGGAGAGAATGGCGTCCTCCTCTGCAAACAGCGGTTCGAACAGCCCTCCGTTGGCATCGAAGCAGGCGGCATAGAGAATCGCATCCTCCGTTTGGAAATAGTCGGAAACGGCCGCTTCCAGCCGCTTGTGCAAATCTTGCGTGCCGCAAATGAAACGGACGGACGACATGCCGTAGCCGTGCGTGTCCATCGCCCTTTTCGCCGCCCCGATCAGCCGCGGGTGGTTGGACAGCCCCAAATAATTGTTGGCGCAGAAATTGAGCGCTTCGTCCTGTCCGTTCACCCGTATGTCCGCCTTTTGTGCGGAACGGATGATGCGTTCGTGTTTATACAGACCGGCCTTTTCAATCCCGGCCAGTTCGTCAGTCAGATACTGTTGAAATTTTCCGTACATAGTATGTATCCATATTATAAAGTGAAAGGCGGAGAGCCGTCCGCATCGCCTCCACCCGTTAAAAAAACGCCGCAAGGTACGTCTTTTTAGGGACATAATCAAAAACCCGGGGGTGCGGCGGGGGGTAAACACGTGAAATCCGCGGGCGCCGGCCTGTGCCTCCGCACTGTCGCCTCCGGGCATCAATCCAAGTAAGAAACAATTTTCATACCTTTGCGGAAAATTCATTGCGATGGAAGAGGATATGACTTATAGCGAATCCGTACAGCGTCTTCAGACGGCGGTAGAGGAAATGGAACAGGATGAAACGGTAAACGTGCTGCTGGAAAAGGCAAACAGGGCCGTAGCACTGCTCCGGGTCTGCCGGGAAAAGTTGTCAAGGGTCGATGAGGAGGTAAAAACGATATTGGAGGAATTACAGTGAAACGGGCAGTGATCATCGTGGCCGGCGGGCGTGGCGTGCGGATGGGGGGCGACTTGCCGAAACAGTTTCTGCCCGTGCACGGAAAACCGTTGCTGATGCACACGCTGGAGGTCTTTCACCGCTGGGACGGCGGGGCGCAGCTGGCGCTGACGCTCCCGGAGGCCTTCCGGGCGTACTGGACAATGCTGTGCCGGGAACTGGACTGCCGCGTGCCGCACCGGGTGGCGACCGGCGGCGAGACGCGGTTTCATTCCGTGCGCAACGGACTGGCGGCGGTGGCGGACTGCGACTGGATCGGCGTGCACGACGGCGTGCGGCCTTTCGTCAGTCCCGAAGTCATCGAGGCTTGTTTTCAAGCGGCCATGCAGTACGGCGCGGCGCTGCCCGTCGTTCCCGTGGTCGAATCGCTGCGACGGCGAGACGGAGACGGCAGCCGGGCGGTCGACCGGGAAGAGTACTGTCTGGTACAGACGCCGCAGGTGTTTCGCCGCGACTGGCTGGAGGAAGCTTACCGACAGCCTTATTCGCCCCTGTTTACCGACGATGCGTCGGTCGTGGAAGCTTCCGGGAGAATGCTTCGCCTCGTGCCCGGCCACCCGGACAATATCAAGATAACGACGCCGGCAGATCTGGCCGTCGCCGAAAAACGACTGGAAAGCTGATCCGCCATGAACCCGGATTTCCCTGTCATGTACCTGCCGGGCGTCGGCCCCAGGAAAGCGGCCATCCTGGAGCAGGAGGCAAATATCGCTTCCTGCGAAGACCTGCTGTATTATTTTCCCTACCCCGACAAATACTTTGACCGCAGCCGCTTTTACACGGTGAGCGAGATAAACGGCAAGCTGCCTTACATCCAGCTGAAGGGGCGCATTACGCAGTTCAGCGTGGCAGGCGAGAAGAAGACGAAGCGCCTGATCGCAAAATTCGCGGACGGAACGGGCGTTGTGGATCTGGTCTGGTTCAAGGGACTGAAATACATTACGGAGAAATACAAAACGAACTGCGAATACATTGTCTTCGGCAAGCCGTCGGAGTTCGGGAAAAGCTATAACCTGGTGCATCCGGACATCGACCTGCCGGCGGATGTGCAGCAGGTGACCGGCGGCCTGATGCCGTTTTACCATACGACGGAAGCGATGAAAAAGGCTTTCCTTCATTCCCGCGCCATCCAGAACCTGCAATACGCGCTGCTCTCCAGCCTGGACTGGCAAATCCCGGAGACGCTCCCGTCTTTCGTGCACGAGCAGCTCCGCCTGATTCCGCTGCAGGACGCGATACGGAACATCCACTTCCCGGAGTCGGCCGAGCGGCTTTACCAGGCGCAGCAGCGGCTGAAATTCGACGAACTGTTCTTTATCCAGCTCCACATCCTCCGCCAGGCGCACCTCCGCCGGCAGAAGCTGCACGGGCTTGTCTTCGGCAAGGTCGGCGAGCTGTTTCATGCGTTTTACCGGGACTGCCTGCCGTTTGCACTGACGAACGCGCAGAAGCGGGTGATGCACGAGATGCGCGCCGACATGCGCAGCGGCCGGCAGATGAACCGTCTGCTGCAGGGCGACGTGGGCAGCGGCAAGACGCTGGTTGCGCTGATGGCCATGCTGCTGTCGGCAGACAACCGCTACCAGTCGTGCCTGATGGCGCCGACCGAGATTCTGGCGCAGCAGCATTACCGGACGCTGAAGGAGTTCCTGAAAGACCTGCCCGTCCGCGTGGCCTTGCTGACCGGCAGCACGCGGAAAAAAGAGCGTGACGTGCTCCTGCCGGCCGTGGCTGCCGGAGAGATTCAGATACTGGTGGGGACGCACGCCCTGATCGAAGAGACGGTCGTCTTTGCCTCGCTGGGGCTGGCGGTGATCGACGAGCAGCACCGCTTCGGCGTGGCGCAGCGTTCGCGGCTGTGGACGAAAAACCTGACGGCGCCGCACGTGCTGATCATGTCCGCCACACCCATTCCGCGCACGCTGGCCA
>JAITQL010000124.1 GCA_031288935.1 Tannerella sp. | reverse complement strand
CAAAAGACCGGTCATCACCGTTCCGATCAAGCCGCATACGCCGTGAACGGAAGATGCGCCGACAGGATCGTCGATTTTCAATACCTTGTCTATAAATTCGACCGCGAAGATCATCGCCGTACCGCAGACTGCACCGATTATCACGGCGCCTAACGGTGACACGGCGTCGCATCCGGCGGTAATACCTACCAATCCGGCCAGGACGCCATTCAGCGTCAACGACAGCGACGGTTTGCCATACTTCAGCCATGATACAATCATGGCGAATACCCCTCCCGCACTTGCTGCCAGGTTGGTCGTCAGGAATACATGTGAAATGGCTTCACGGTCGCCCGCTCCGGCTGCTGCCAGCTGTGAACCGGGGTTGAATCCGAACCATCCGAACCAGAGGATGAATACACCCAGTGCGGCAAACGTCAGGTTGTGCCCCGGAATGGCTTTCGACTTTTTATCTTTGCCGTATTTGCCGATACGCGGGCCGAGGATCGCCGCCCCGACCAGTGCAATCCATCCGCCGACGGAGTGTACGATCGTGGATCCGGCAAAATCGTGGAAGGTCGCGCCAAAGGTATTCAACATGAAACTGCCTTCGTCTCCGTTCATCAGCCATCCGCCGCCCCACGTCCAGTGACCGGAGATAGGATAGATAATGGTACAGATGAGGATGGAGTAGCAAATGTACATCGAGAACTTGGTACGTTCCGCCATGGCTCCCGATACGATCGTGGCCGCCGTAGCGCAGAACACGGTCTGGAAGACCAGGAAGCCGGCCGTCGGGAGGCCGCCGCCGTCATAGAAACTCAAGTTCAGGAAATGGGGTACTCCCACAAAACCGCCGGCGCCAAACATCAAGCCGAACCCGATTGCCCAGAAAAGCAGCGAGCCGAACATGAAGTCGCAAAAATTCTTGAAAAGGATATTGGCCGTGTTCCTGCTGCGCGTAAAACCGGCTTCGACCAGCGCAAAGCCCGGCTGCATGAAAAACACCAGCATGGCGGCCAAAAGCATCCATACGGTATTCAGGCCTGATACCAAATCACCTATGGTTTCCGCAGTAGCGTCCTGCGCAGTAACATCCTGCGCCATTATACCTGTTGCACATACGACTGCCAACACGATTCCGGCGAAACTCCGCCGAACAATACGGGATAGTAATTGTTTATTCATCATTTTTATTTTTAATCGTTAGTAATAACTGTTTATTGAGCCACATTATACAGTGAAATATCTCCCCGTTCGCCTGTACGGATTCGGATGGCGTCGTCAACGGTTGAAATGAAGATACGTCCGTCGCCAATCTCGCCCGTCCGGGCTGTTTTAAGAATGGCTTCCACCGTTTTGTCCACATTGACGTCGCGCACCACAATGGTGAGCAGGATTCGTTCAATGTAGCTCGTGTCATACACTACCCCCCGGTATATCCGTTCCTGGCGGGTTTTCCCTACGCCTCGCACGTCGTAGTACGAGAACCATTCAATGTCGGCCGCCATCAGCGACTCCTTGATCTCTTCAAACTTGGTTTTGCGAACAATCGCTTCAATCTTTTTCATACCTGTATCTGTTTAATATCATACATACTGACTATCTACAAACTGACGCCAAAGACAAAATACGTTCCCTCCGTATGCGGATTGAAAATCACTTTGGTAAAGACCGGAATACTGAATGAATCCGTCACCTTGATCGTTTTGGAACCGGTAATACCGATATTCACCACGTTGAACTGGTCGGAATAAAGGCCTTCCCACGGCGTGGCCGCTATCTCCGCCTTGAAATCAAGCCCGCCCAGCTTGAAGGGCGCACTCAGTTCGATGTACGTGGAATAAGCCCTCTTCAGCTCGTCTGAAGCCTTGAAATCGTTGCCGCCGAAAAACGTGTTCCACGAAATGGCCAGCGCCCCGAAATCGTACCCCAGCGTGCCTTCAAACATGTGCGCGGTTTCCTCGGCCTTGTACTTGAAATACTTCGCCCCGTTTCCAGACGCATCCTTGTCGAACCAGTAATCCGTAATCGCCACCGTGAAACCGCCCGTGCTGTATCCCAGCGTGAAATCGTACTCTTTCGGAAAATAGCTTTCAAACCCGACAGACCCCCAGGCTGTCAGCGAAAACCCCCCAATACCTACACCCAGCGTCGGCTGGATGCTTACACCCGCGCAGTCCAGGCCGCGCCAGATGTAATTACTCACTAAATCGCCTCCCACAGTTACTTCTACTTCCTGCGCTTTCACACCTCCCGGGAAGATTGAGACAACAGCAGCAATTGCAATCGCTGCATAAACCTGTTTTACAATGTTCATCTTTTTCATTTCTTCTTATTGTTAAATTAGTGACTCGGTCCGGGTTTTCCTGCAAGCTCGTCATGCCATTGTGCGCATCAGCGACATAAGTAAACAAATACCGTTAAACCCGTTTTATTTCATCCATTTATAAATTCGTTCCATTGCTTCCATACAATTTTCCCGCGTGCCGAAAGAGGTGAGACGGATATACCCTTCCCCGCTCGGGCCAAAACCGACGCCCGGCGTGCCAACCACTCTGGCGCCGTGAAGCATCTGATCGAAAAACGCCCACGAGGAAACCCCGTCCGGAGTTTTTATCCACAGATAAGGGGCATTATCCCCTCCCGAAGCCACCGTCAAACCGGCGCCTGCGAGTCCCTCTTTCATTATGCGGGCATTGCCCATGTAATAGGCGATGACCTCCTTCACCTGTGCGGCGCCTTCGGGCGTATAGACCGCCTCGGCGCCACGCTGGGTGATGTAACTTGTTCCGTTGAACTTCGTGCCCTGACGCCGGCTCCACAGTTGATTCAGCGAAACGGTTTCTCCGTTGACCGTGAATCCCTTCAAGTCTTTGGGAACAATCGTATAACCGCACCGCACACCCGTGAATCCGGCTGTCTTTGAAAAACTGCGAAATTCAATCGCCACCTTTTTGGCATCCTTCACCTCATAGATGGAGTGCGGCATCTCCGGGTCCTGTATGAATGCCTCGTAAGCCGCATCATACATGATCAGGATATTGTTTTCCAGCGCATAGTCCACCCATTTTTTCAGCGCTTCCCGCGTAATGGACGCCCCTGTCGGATTGTTCGGATAGCATAGGTAGAGAACGTCCATCCGGCGGTCGGGAATTTCCGGTATGAACCGGTTTTTCTCCGTGCACGGAATGTAAATCAGATTGCTCCACTTGCTGTCTTCCAGTTCCCCGGAACGTCCGCCCATCACGTTTGAATCCACGTAGACCGGATAAATCGGGTCTGTCACGCCCACGCAGTTATCCTGGCTCAGGATGTCTCCAATGTTTCCGCAGTCGCTTTTGGCGCCGTCGCTGATAAACACTTCGCCTGCATCCAGCGAAACGCCGCGCGAGGCATAATCGTGCTTGACTATTGCGTCGATCAAAAAAGCATAACCCTGATCCGGGCTGTAACCGCGGAAAGTGCCCGCGTCGCCCATCTCGTCCACCGCCCCGTGCATGGCGTCACGCACGGCCTGCGCCAGAGGGCGCGTCACATCTCCGATGCCTAAACTTATTACTTCTGCTTTCGGATGCATCCGTTTGAATGTCTGCACCCGTTTGGCAATATCCGCGAACAGATAGTTGCCGGGCAGTTTCAAAAAATGTTCATTTACTAAAGCCATATTATTCGAATTGTTTACTATGTTTATTATGTTTGTTTGTCAAATGACGATATCTCCTTCATATACCATTACCGCATCGCCCGTCATCCATACCCGGCCTGTTTCTTCCTCTTGTTCAACGGTCAGGCAGCCGCCGTCCATCCTGACAAGGCTGCGACGCCCTGCCCTGCCGAGTTTCACCGCCGCCACATGAGTGGCACAGGCTCCCGTTCCACACGCCTGCGTAATGCCCGAACCCCGCTCCCACACGCGCATCCGTATTTCGCCGTCCTCCCGTATTTCCGCAAATTCCACGTTCGTGCGGTTCGGAAACAGCGGATGATGTTCGAGCGGCGGGCCGATGGCAGCCAGATCCAGCGCTTCCACCCCGTCGGTAAAAATCACGAAATGCGGATTGCCCGTTGTGACGACCAGTCCCTCGTACTTCCTTCCGCCGGCCTCGATTTCAGTCGTTTCTCCGTCTACGTCCGGACAGCCCATATCGACGGTCACTTCTTCCACCTTCCCGTTGCTGACGTGCAGACGCAGGTTCCTGATGCCCGACAGCGTTTCGAGCGACACGTCCGTTTTCCGCGTCAACCCCAGATCATAGACATATTTCCCGATGCAGCGAACGGCATTTCCACACATCAGCGCTTCCGAACCGTCCGCATTGAAAATACGCATGTGGAAATCCGCCTTCTCCGACGCCCCGATCAGCACCAGTCCGTCCGCGCCGATCCCCGTATGCGGGGCGCTCCAGCGAACAGACATCGCCTCCGGTTCGTCAATCGGGCAGATCATCGTATTTACATAGATATAATCGTTTCCCGCTCCGTGCATCTTGTGAAAATGTATCCTTTTTGTCATTTCTGTTTTTTCTATTGTGCAATAAATTCCTTTTTGCTCGTTTTCGGTGCAAATGTATATCTTTTTGTAATACCAAAAGCGGAAATTACAAACAAAATGATGAAGTTCATGCACGAGATTACAATCCGAAGCTTTCCCGCACCGATTTGTAACAGACGGATGCAGTTTCGCCGTGTTTTATTCCGGATTATAAATGCCCGGCGAATTGGCGGGATACGGAAACGGATTGCAGGCCTCCTTCACTCAAGTCAAATGTATGAAAGCAGCATGACGGGGATGCGGACAAGCGGGATGATGGGGGAATGAGGCCGGCGCCCCGTTGAAGGGCAACGCCCAGTCGTGTTCGGAAGATTATAATTTGATGACACATAGCCGGATATTAAATCCGCATAAAAGATCAACATTTTTTAAGCACTAAATAAATCAGAAGTTCGTTTA
>JAITQL010000228.1 GCA_031288935.1 Tannerella sp. | reverse complement strand
CCCTTTTTGCCTCGACGGAATACCTCAAGAGGTATTTCGAATACCTTTTTACTTCGACGAAATACCTGTGGAGGTATTCCATCGAAGGTTTTTGGTATTACGGCGACGTTTTCGGGGATTCATTTCCTGTCCAAACCTTCCGAAACCGGCTGGAAAGGGGTATAAACCCCGCTCCAACCGGCACGGATGAGCGTTTCGGGTGATATAAACAAGCAGAAAAGCGAATGATCCGGCTTCGGTCTTCGAGCGACGTCCCGATACAAACCGTTTTTTTCGGTTCACCGCTGATTTGCTAACTCAGCAGCCCCAGCGCCGAAGCGTATCGGACGGCTTCCATCGAGTTGTTGACATCCAGTTTCTCCAAAATTCTTTGCCGGTGCGTGTTCACCGTGTGAACGCTGATGAAAAGCTGTTCGGATATTTCCTTGCTCAGCAGACCGTCTTTTATCAACCGAAGGACGTTGATTTCACGGGGTGTCAATCCGGCCATGTGCATGTCGTAAAGCTCCTGAAGGGCGATGAAGGTATTGTTTTTCAAATGAAACAGGCTGCTTTTTACGGATTTGAAAGCGCTCTGGTCGGGAGAGAGGTCGATCAGGCTCAATGCCAGCCAGGCATTGCCCGACGGATCCGGTTCCAGCAGCGTGAACTGCTCTATCACGCGCACGTATTCGCCGGAAGTATTGCGTATCCGGTATTCGGTGATCATCTTGTAGTCCTTCATGTTTCCCTTGCCGGCGTAAAAATATTTGAGCGCTTCTATGGCATTCCGCAGATGCGGTTTTGCGTCGTCGGGATGTACCCGGTCGTTCACGCCGTCCACGCACGGGCCAAACAGGTCGACGAAATTGAAGGAAGCAAAGACGTGCTTCCGGGCATACAGGTCGAAAACCGTTACGCCGCTGTTGGAAACCCTTGCCAGCTGAGCCAGCATGGAGGTATGATGTTCCAGTAACGTATAGTCCAGGTCGGCGGCGTTGAAAACCTGCCGGGACAGAAGTTCGGAGTATTCTTTTTGCAATTCTTCCATTGACGGATAATGATAAATCAGTATTGTGTATTGTCGGCACCATTACTTTCTTTGCCGTTGAAATCAATAGAAGAAAATCATGAAGAAAATTCTGGCAGCCGTTTTTTATAACGTGTTTTTTGTCGGCATATTGTCCGGTCAAGTCACCCAACACATCAGGGGATTCGTATACGACCATGCTTCGGGGCAGCCCGTTCCGTATGCAACGGTGGTATTGCCCGGCACCGACCCCTTGAGGGGCACGTCAACCGATTCCACCGGTCATTTCATTCTGCTCGGGATACCGGTCGGGAGGTATGACCTGAAGGCAAGTTTCACGGGATACGAGCCTGTGCTGGTGAAGGACATCTACCTGAGTTCTTCCAGGGAAACGGTGGTCGAAGTGTTTTTGAAAGAACAGACCGCGCTTGTGCCGGAAGTGGTTGTCACGCCCGAAATCAACAAGTCGGAGCCGCTGAACAGGATGTCCGTCACCGGCGGACGCCTGCTGAGCGTGGAAGAAGCAAGCCGCTACGCCGGAGGAATGGACGATCCGGCGCGCCTGGCCGCTTCGTTTGCCGGAGTGACCGGCAGTATCGGAAACAACGGAATCGCGGTACGCGGAAATGCGCCCAAATTCCTTCTGTGGCGACTGGAGGAGGTGGAAATTCCCAATCCGAATCACTTTGCCGACGTGGCAACTTTCGGCGGCGGCGGACTGACCGCGCTCAGCAGCCAGGTACTCGGCAATTCGGATTTCTTCACCGGCGCCTTTCCCGCCGAATACGGCAATGCCCTTTCGGGCGTCTTCGACATGCACTTGAGAAACGGAAACAACCGGCAGCACGAACATACGCTGCAAACCGGACTGACGGGAATCGACATCGCTTCGGAAGGGCCTTTCAGCCGTAAACAGGCCGGCTCGTATATCTTCAACTACCGCTATTCCACGCTCTCGCTGCTGACGCCCCTGCTGCCGGAAGACGCCGGCGGAACGGCCTATCAGGACTTGTCCTTCAAGTTAGTTTTCCCGACCGGAAAAACCGGTGTTTTTTCCGTCTGGGGAACGGGACTGATCGACCGTTCGGGCGCAAAGGCGGAAACGGAACCCGACAAATGGATATACAAACAGGACATGGAAAATCAGGATGCAAGGCAATTCATGGGCGCCGCCGGCATGAATCACAAACTCGGCCTGCCGCACGGCGCCTTTCTGAAAACCACCCTGGCAGCCACCGTCAGCGGTCTGGACATGCACACGGAACGGATGGACGAAGCCGCGCAACCCGTGCCCCGCAACGTGATTGAACACACGAACCGGAATCTGGTATTCGCCTCGGCCTATCACAGGAAATACAGTGCGCGCCACACAAACAAAACCGGCATTCGCCTCACCGGACTTCATTATGTCATGCGGATGAAAAACGCGGCGCCGCCTCCGCAACCGCCCGCCCTGCAAACCGTAACGGACGAATCGGGCTTCAGTTCCCTCCTTGCGGCATATAGCAGTTCCACCGTCCGCTTCTCGGATCGGTGGCAGATGAATCTCGGACTGAACGCGCAACTCTTCACCCTCAACGGTCGCTGTGCCATCGAACCGCGTTTCGGTCTGAAATGGAAGTTCCGGCCCCGTCATGCCCTTGCCTTCGCCCATACGCTGCACAGCCGGCTGGAGATGCTGAACTATTATTTCGTCCAGTCCGAAACGGGCGAACGGATCAACCGCAACCTCGACTTCACGCGCGCCAGCCATTTCGTCTTCTCCTACGACTGGAACATCGGAACAGACTTTCACCTGAAAATCGAACCCTACGTCCAGCTTCTTTATCGCGTACCCGTCATTCCCGGCAGCGCCACGTCCTTCATCAACCTGAAGGGAAACGAAGACCGGTTCATTACCGGCAAACTGGAAAATAAAGGCCGCGGACTGAACTGCGGACTGGATGTCACGTTTGAAAAATACATGGCGCAGGGCTATTATTTCATGCTGACAGGGTCGGTCTTCGATTCCCGCTATCAAACGGCGGAACACGTCTGGTACAACACGCGCTACAACCGGAACCTTGTTTTCAATTTCCTGTCCGGCAAGGAATGGATGTGCGGAAAAAAGCGGCAGAACGTCTTTGGAGCCAACGGGAAACTGTCCTGTCAGGGAGGCGACCGCTATTCGCCGGTCGACGAAGAGGCTTCCGCCCTGCAACAGGACGCCGTTTACGACGAACAAAATCCCTTTTCAAAGCAACTGTCTCCCGCATGGCTCGGACATTTCACGCTAAGCTACAAAATCAACAGACACCGCAAGTCGCATGAATTTGCCGTCAAGGTATTAAACGTAACCGGCTACAGGGAATATTACGGACACCGCTACAACTTCAAAACCGGTCGCGTAGAAGAAGAACGGGAAGCCATCGTCATTCCCGACATCAGCTACAAAATAGAGTTTTAGTCTGTCTTCTCCCGGCCTTTGCCAAAAGAAACAGCGAATTATGCTTCCCTCGGCATGGTTTTGTGCATTGACCCTGTGTTGAGGACAGGATGTTGGTAGAAAATTGGATGTTACTCTTTGAAAGGTTTTTTTGAAGAGGGATTTATCCGAAAGGGTGTATTCCAAATTGTCG
>JAITQL010000219.1 GCA_031288935.1 Tannerella sp. | reverse complement strand
GGGAAATCATGCACACGGTGCTTTTTGACCTGAAACATCCGGCTGGGTCGGCCGAAGCCGGGAGATTCCTGGAAGACGGCTGCCGCATCTTGACCGCCGTGCCGGGCGTACGCGACTTTCAGGCGTACCGTCAATGCAGTCCGAAAAACAGTTTTCAATACGGCTTTTTGATGAAATTCGACACCCGTGCCGCGTTCGACGCCTATACCGCCCACCCGGAGCATGGCCGGTTTGTCAGGGAACGCTGGGAAACCGAAGTCGCCCGTTTTCAGGAATCCGACTTTGTCACGCTGTAACCCATGTATTTCCGCGACATCATCGGACAAGAGGAGCTGAAACGGCAACTGATCCAGTCGGCGCAAAGCGGCGCGGTGCCTCACGCACGGCTCTTCTGCGGGAAAGCCGGCTCGGGCGCCTTCCCGCTGGCGCTGGCTTATGCGCGTTACCTGAACTGTACCGGCCGTTCGGATACGGACGCCTGCGGGCAATGTCCGTCCTGCCTGAAGTACGACGGGCTGATACATCCCGACCTTCATTTCATGTTCCCGATGGTGGCCGTGAAAGAACGGAAGAAACTGATCTGCGAGGATTACCTGCCGGAATGGCGCAGCTTTCTGGCCACTCATACGTACTTCGACCTGAATCACTGGCTAAGCCACATCGACGCGGCCGGCAAGCAGGCCGTCATCTATGCGCGGGAAAGCAGCGACATCCTGCACAAGGTCAGCTTGCGGATTTACGAAGCCAGCTACCGCGTCCTGCTGATCTGGATGCCGGAGCGGATGCACGAGACCTGCGCCAACAAGCTGTTGAAGATTATTGAAGAGCCTCCGCAAAATACCCTGATAAGCCTGGTATCGGAAGATCCGGACAGGATACTGGGCACTATTCTCTCGCGCACGCAGCGGATGAACGTCGGCCCCGTCGAAACGGAAGCGCTGACGCGCGTCCTCGAGGCGCCGCCCTGCGAACTGTCGCAGGCCGAAGCCCTCCGGTGGGCGCGCCTCTCGCACGGAGACTATCTCGATATGATGGAGAACATCCACGCGAGCGAAGAGCACGAGTTCTTCCTGCAACAGTTCATCCGCATCATGCGCAATTCATGGGCGCGGAACGTAAGGGAAATGAAAAACTTCGCGGAGGAAATGGCCGGCATCGGACGGGAACGGCAGAAGCATTTCCTGTCTTACTGCCAGCAGCTGATTCGCGAGAATTTCATGTACCGCTTTCAGGCAGAAGAGATGAAATACATGAATCCGGCGGAAGAGACCTTCGCTGCACGCTTCTCGGCGTATGTGAACGAGCGGAACGTGTTCGACTTCATCGAAGAGCTGGCCGACGCCGAAAGGCACATCGTCCGAAACGGAAATGCGAAGATGATTTTCTTCGATCTGGCGCTGCACATCACCATGCTGCTTAAAAAGTAAGACCGCCGTATGAAACCGCTCCGTCTGTTCCTGTCCGCCCTTTTCCTTTTCACGCTCGCCGCGCAGACGGGCTGCGACGTAGACGGACGGAACACGGCGGCAACGCCCGTCCGCATCCACCGCTTCGACCGCGACCTGTATCAACTGCTGCAAACCGACACGCCGGAACAGCAGGAGCGGATCAGGGCCGGATACGCGCCCCTGCTGGACGTCGTCGGCAAAAGCATCTTCCGGACGGCAGACACGCAAAGCGCCGCGTTTTTCGACCGCCTGCTTAACTACTACGCCGAGCCGACGCTTCTCCGGCTCTATCGGGACGCGCTGAAACAATACGAACACACGGAAGGGATCGAACAGGAGCTGGGAAACAGTTTCCATTACCTCCGGACGCAGTTTCCCGACATGCAGATACCGGCCGTTTACATGCACGTGTCCGGCCTGCAACAGAATGTCATTGTGGCCGACAGCCTGCTTTCCCTTTCGACAGACAAGTACCTGGGGGCAGACTATCCGCTTTACCGGGACTTTTTTCCCGACTACCGGCGCCGCAGGATGGAACCGGAGTACATCGTACCCGACTGTCTGACGGCGTGGCTGCTGTCGGAATATCCCTTTAGGGGCGACGGGCGCGTCTTGCTGGAGCGGATGATTTACGAAGGAAAAATCAAATACATCCTTCACCGCGCCTACCCGGGGCTGATCCCGGAAATGTGGACGGGATACACTCCGGCGGAGTATCAATGGTGCAGGCAGAACGAAAAAACGCTCTGGAACCTGCTCATCGAACGCAAGCACCTGTACACGCCGGACGCGGCGACAACGGCCAGGTACTTTTCCGACGCGCCCTCCACGTTTATCGCCGACGACGCGCCGGGGAACCTCGGCGTCTGGATCGGCTGGCAGATCGTGACGAAATACATGAACCGGACGCACGTCTCCCCCGAACAGCTGATGAACGGCGACAACTGTCAGGAAATCCTGCGGAAATCAAGATATAAACCGTAACCCCGTATGCCTAACAATACAAACAGAATGAAGACAATCAACGAAAGCCTGCTGGACGAAACGACGGCAAAGGCAAAGCAGTCGCCGCGGCTGCGAATGAACTGCAACTTTCACCGGGAACTGGACGACCCCGTCAACCGCCTGCTGAACGCTATGGAACCGGGCACGTACCTGCGTCCGCACCGGCACTGCAACCCGGACAGGGAGGAGATATTCCTGCTGCTGCGCGGAAAAGTGGCGCTGTTTCTTTTCGACGACGCGGGACGCATTGCGGAAACCGTCGTGCTCGACCCGCAAAACGGCTGCTACGGCGGCGAAATCGCCGCCGGCATATGGCACGGTCTGCTCGTACTCGAAACCCGTTCCGTGATCTACGAAGTCAAGCAAGGCCCCTTTGCGCCCCTGACGCCGGACAACCTGGCGCCCTGGTCGCCCGCCGCCGGCGACACCGACGCCGTCCGCCAATACATGAACGGCCTGCACAACCATCTCTTGAATGAAGAAGGAAGAATGATGATTTGAATCGTTGAATTTTGGACAGAATGAACTTGAAAGCTGTATTGTTCGACATGGACGGCGTGCTGTATGACTCCATGCCCAATCACGCGGAGGCATGGGTGACCGTCATGACCGGCCGCGGATATGCCTTTACGCACGAAGACGCATACCTGCACGAAGGACGCACGGGCGCCGCCACCATCCGGCTGGTCTGCGAGCGCGAGGGCATTTCCCTCACCGAACGGGAGACGGAAGCGCTCTACGATGAAAAAAAGGAACTGTTCGGCGCCCTGCCCGCTCCCCGTCCCATACCGGGCGTGTACGACCTGTTGAAGACGATAACGGCCGGCGGATATACGCCCGCAGTCGTGACCGGGTCGGGACATGCGGACTTGTTTGACCGGCTGAACAGAACCTTCCCCGGCATACCCTTCAGCCGCGACAGGATGGTAACGGCCTTCGACGTGAAGCACGGCAAACCGCATCCCGAACCCTATCTGATGGCGCTGGAAAAAGGGAAATGGCATCCGCAGGAAGCCGTTGTCGTCGAAAACGCCCCCCTGGGCATCGCATCCGCCGCGGCAGCCGGACTCTTCACCGTCGCCGTGAACACGGGTCCCCTGCCCGACTTCTGTCTGCTGGACGCCGGCGCCAACCGCCTCTTCAGAAACATGACGGAACTGCGTGACGCATGGGACGAAATCACGGCAACCGTCCGGCTTATATGAATGATTCAAGATTCAAAAATTCAAGGATTCAACATACTGTCACGTCCTAAAAAAAGTTGACAGGTTATGATTCTATTTTTAGTATTCATTAGTTCCTGTTTTGTGTCCTGTTTACCGTTGTTTGCTGTTTGCCGTACGGCAAACAACGGTTTTTTCAGGCTGCTTCCCCGTGTACCTCCTCCGGTGTCCTTAACTTTAACGCCCGGTGC
>JAITQL010000185.1 GCA_031288935.1 Tannerella sp. | reverse complement strand
CACGACCCCATGATCGGGAGCAACGTCTGGGAGATGCGACCCTACGAAGGGTATCAGTGGTGTTATACGCGGACGTTCACCTCGCCGGACGTGAAAGAGGGGCAAAGCGTGTCTCTCTGGTTCGGCGGGATCGACTGCCTGGCCGACATCTGGCTGAACGGAGTCAAAATAGGTTCAACGGAAAACATGCTGATCGAACATGCGTTCGACATCACCCCGTTGATCGGGAAAGGGAAGGAGAATACCCTGCAGGTGATTCTCCGTTCGGCGGTGATCGAAGCGCAGAGCTATCTGCTGAATTTTCTGACGCACAAGGGCAATACGGCCAACAACGAATCGGTCAATATCCGCAAGGGGCCTCACTCCTACGGCTGGGATATTTTGCCGCGATTAGTGAGCGCGGGCTTGTGGCGGAACGTGGAACTGCGGATCGCTGACCCGATTCGTTTCACCGACGTCTTCTGGGCTACCCGCTGGGTGGATGCGGCAAACAAACGCGCCTGCATCATGGTGGACTACCAGTTGAAAATCCCTTTCAGGGAACTGGACAGGCATAAGGCGGTGATTCGTCTGAAAAGGAATAACAAAGTGGTGTATGAACAGGCCAACGTGCTTTATACGCATGTCTACGGCCGCGAGTTTACGCTGGAGAACGTCGATTTGTGGTGGCCGCGCGGCTATGGCGAGCCGGCGCTGTACGAGGCGGAAGTGTGTGTGGAGGACAGCGCGGGCCGCGTGCTGGCCGCCGACAGAAAACAGATCGGGATCCGTACGGTGGCGCTGGACTACACGGAACTGACAACGCCGGAACAGCCCGGCGAGTTCTGTTTCAAGGTCAACGGCGAGAAAATCTTCATCAAGGGAAGCAACTGGGTGCCTGTCGACGCGCTGCACAGCCGCGACGCCGGCCTCTTGCCGCAAGTCATGGAAATGGCCGTCGACCTGAACTGCAACATGCTTCGCTGCTGGGGAGGGAACGTGTACGAAGACCACGCCTTCTTCGATCTCTGCGACCGCAACGGCATCCTTGTATGGCAGGACTTCGCAATGGGCTGCGACCTGTATTCGCAAAGCGACGCCTTTGCACAAAAGATTCATGAGGAAGCCGTTTCGCTGGTCATCAAGCTGCGCAACCATCCCAGCCTCGCCCTGTGGGCCGGCAACAACGAAAACGACCAGGGTTTCAACGGGCGCGGCGGCGCCTTCAACCTCGATGCCAACCGGGACCGCACCAGCCGGCGCGTCATTCCCGACGTCCTCTTTGAGTACGACCCCACGCGACCCTATCTGCCCAGTTCGCCCTATTATACGCCCGCCTGGTTCAAGGCCGGACGCAACGACCGTTTCCTTCCCGAACAGCACCTCTGGGGGCCGCGCGGATATTACAAGGCATCCTTCTATACGGACGTGTCGGCGCACTTCGTCAGCGAAATCGGCTATCACGGCTGTCCCAATCGCGAAAGTCTGGAAAAAATGTTCACCAAGGACTGCGTATATCCCTGGAAAAAGGGAACGTTTGAATGGAACGGCGAATGGCAGACAAAGGCCAGCCGTTATCACCAGTACGCCACGAACACGCTTGAGAGGAATGATTTGATGATTAACCAGATCAAAGCCCTGTTTGGCGACGTACCGGCCGATCTTGACCGGTTTATCTTCGCTTCGCAGGCCGTTCAGGCGGAAGCGATGAAGTTTTTCATCGAATTTTGGCGGATGGACAAATTCCGGAAGACAGGCATCCTGTGGTGGAACCTCCGCGACGGATGGCCGATGGTTTCGGACGCAATCACGGACTATTACTGCAGCAAAAAGACGGCATACTACTACATCCGGCAGGTACAGTACGACGCCTGCGTGATGATCGGCGACGCGCGGGAGGGAAATCATCCCGTGATGGCCGTAAACGATACCCGCACAGAGAAACAGGGAACCGTTACCGTTCGGGACTTGAGCACGAAGGAAGTGCTGTTTTCCGGAAAGTTCGTCATCCCTGCAAACGGAAAGACCGTGATCGGCAACATCGCCGAAACGTCCGCGCAAAGCCTCTGGCTGATCGAATATACGATTCAAAACGGGAAATTCACCAACCATTATCTGGCAGGCAAGGCTCCATTCAAGCTGTCGGACTACGAAAAATGGTATAAGCAGTTGTCGTTCCCGGAGAAATGAACAGGCAGTTTTTAATCGCGTTCCTGCTCTTTTCGATTACAGGTGTTTCGGTAATGAACGCCGGTGACGGAAAGCAGCAGGACGCCGGACTGTGGCTATATGCCTCGGTCAGTCCGAAACCCGTTGCCGGTAAATGGCTGACGACGTACGGAGTGGAATACCGGAGCAAGGAAAATTTCAGAGAGACCTCCCTGTGGAGCGCCGTGGTAAATGTGGATTACATTTTCAATCCCTACCTGCGGGCAGGCGCCGGTTACGAATTTTTTCTGAACCGGCAAGCCGACGGCAAGTATACACCGGAACACCGATATTATCCGGAAGCAATATTGTCGTATACACGGGGCGCTTTTTCCACCTCGCTGCGTTCGCGCATTATGAATACCTTTACGCAGTGGAGCGATCCGTGCTGGGAAGGGCGTCACAAATTGAAGGCAAGCCATGCCATTCCGCATGTCAGGCTAAAGCCGTTTATAGCGGTAGAGCCTTACCACGATGTATATCCCGTGAAGCAGGGTTTCACGAAAATCCGTTATTTTGCAGGATTCACATACAGTGTAAGCCATCAGAAAATAGACATTTATTATCTGCGTGAAGATTATCTGCACAATCCCTTTGTGCGGAATGTAATTCAGATAGAATACAATTATGCTTTCTGAGTAGAATGCGTCGATCCTCCTTCCTGAAAGCGGGAAACAAACTGTTTCCAGCTTTTCGGAAGGATAAAATCACAATACGGAAAAGTGTTTCATGCCTTCGAAAATATCGAAGTAATGAAACACTTTCTTTTTGCCGTTTCGAGCATACGGAACGAATATTTCACCCGTTCCAAATGTTGGAAAATGACCGGACAAAACCGGTATATGACCGCTACAGGTCTTGATGAGGCCGGAATGGATTGCCGGGTTTATTTCTTCACCATTCCTCGTTTGTTCTAAAATGAAATATATATATTCGATGATTCAAAGATTCAAGGATTCAAAAATTCAAAGATTCGGGAAGGAATGACGATTGTCGACAGAACACGCAGTGTTCAATATGAATAACCTTAAGTTTGCAGTGAAATAAAAACTGGGGTTAAATCCTTACTTTTGTTGTATGAAAGAAAGGAATTAAC
>JAITQL010000157.1 GCA_031288935.1 Tannerella sp. | reverse complement strand
ACCGGCGGCAGGCCAAGCGTTACTTAACGGATAGAAATCGAAGGCCGGCTCTTCGTAGGGATGGACGGAAAGCAGCGCGCGCGTGACTGCGTCCCTGCGAAAGGCCGGCAGAATGGTTTCGATACGCACTTCCCTTTCGTGATGCAGGCGGCCGATTTCTCCGCGGAAAGGCCGGCAACTCTCGCCGGCGCGAAACGTACCTTCGCCCGCCAGGCTGAAACTGCAGGAATCATACCCTCCCGTCTGTCCGGCGCCGGCAGCAAAGAGGGCGTCGCGAACGGAAACCGCCCAGGCTTCGGGCACGAATACGACTGCTTTCAGCAGCGCGTTCTTTTGCGGACTGAGCGTACGCACCTGCTGAAGTCCAATCTGTTCGGCCAGACGGTAATTGACGCCGCCCACGGCATTGTCAAGATTCGTATGGGCGGAATAAATCACAAGGTCATGCCTGCAGGCCTGCATCAGGCAGCGTTCCACATACGTCCGGCCGGTAAGCGACCGGACGGGTTTGAACGCCAGCGGGTGGTGCGAGACGATCAGGTTGCATCCCTTCTCCACCGCTTCGCCTATCACCGCCTCCGTTACGTCCAGACACAGCAGGGCGCCGACAGCCTCCCGTTCCACGTCGCCAACCTGCACGCCGGCATTGTCAAATCCCTCCTGCAGGGGCAAAGGCGCCAGCCGTTCCAGTTCATTCAGTATTTCCTTGATTTGCATGATGCTTTTTTTGCTGCAAATGTATTTGAAATATTTTGAACTGTAAAATGAACGGCTCTCTGCCGAACGCCCATCCCTGACAGGATGAACGGGTTTGCAGGGACGGGCGGTAGCCTTGAGTGATGGCTTTGAATCTTTGAATTTTTGAATCCCTTCAAAAATACTACCTTTGCACGATCAATAAAATTTAGAATAACATGGCTTTACAATGTGGCATCGTAGGCCTTCCGAATGTAGGAAAATCTACGCTATTCAATTGTCTGTCGAATGCAAAGGCGCAATCGGCTAACTTTCCGTTTTGCACGATCGAACCGAACGTGGGCGTTATCACCGTGCCCGACGACCGGCTGAACAGGCTGGCCGAATGTGTGCATCCACAAAAAATCGTCCCCACTACGGTCGAGATCGTCGACATCGCCGGACTGGTGAAAGGCGCCAGCAAGGGGGAAGGACTGGGAAACAAATTTCTGGCCAACATACGCGAAACGGATGCCGTCATCCACGTGTTGCGCTGTTTTGACGACGAGAATATCGTGCACGTCGACGGCAGTATAAATCCCGTGCGCGACAAGGAGATTATCGACGCGGAACTGCAAATCAAAGACCTCGAAACCGTCGACGCCCGCATGACCAAGGTGCAGAAACAGGCGCAGACGGGCGGCGACAAGCAGGCCAAGCTGGCGTACGAAGTGTTGCGCAGGTACAAAACCGCGCTGGAACAGGGGCTGAATGCGCGGACGGTCGCGTTCGATACCAAAGACGAACAGAAGATTGCGCGGGAACTGTTTCTGTTGACCAACAAGCCGGCGCTGTACGTGTGCAATGTGGACGAAGCCAGCGTCGTCAGCGGAAATGCGTATGTGGAACAAGTCCGGCAGGCCGTCTCGACGGAGCAGGCCGGGATATTGACCGTAGCCGCCAAAATTGAAAGCGAGATCGCGGAGTTTGAGACTTGCGAGGAGCGTGAAATGTTCCTGAACGAGATCGGGCTGGAGGAATCGGGCGTGAACAGGCTGATCAAATCGGCCTACCGGCTGCTGAATCTGGAAACCTTCCTCACGGCCGGCCCGCAGGAAGTCCGCGCCTGGACATACCTCAAGGGCAGCAAGGCGCCGCAGTGCGCCGGCGTGATTCACACGGATTTCGAGAAGGGTTTTATCCGTGCCGAAGTCATTAAATACGATGATTACATCCGTTACGGTTCGGAGGCGGCCGTCAAGGAAGCCGGCAAAATGAACGTCGAAGGCAAAGAATACGTCGTACAGGATGGCGACGTCATGCACTTCCGCTTCAATGTGTAGAAAATTCAAAGATTCAAAGATTCAAAAATTCAATTGAAAATGAATCCCGAATCTTTGAATCTTTGAATCTTGATTTTCACAATCCGTATGTCCGTCCCTTTTGGGTAGCCGGTACGCCGTCGCGCATCCAGACGGGCATCGGTTCGCCCTTGAGGTAGTGATCGAAGAACTGTTGCAGACGGACAGTCAGGTCGCGCATGTTGCGCCGCTGCGTCAGGTTGTGCTCTTCGTTGTTGTACTGCAACATCCAGACGGTTTTCCCCAGCCGTCGCAAGGCGGTGAAATATTCGATGCCCTGATACCAGGGGACGGCGCCGTCCTGGTCGTTGTGCATCATCAGCAGCGGCGTTTCTACCCTGTCCGCAAAAAAGAGCGGCGAATTTTCAATATACAGGTCTCTTGCCTCCCACAGCGTCTTGCCGATACGGCTCTGCTGGCGTTCGTACTGCATCTGCCGGTTCATGCCCGTACCCCAGCGGATGCCGCCGTAGGCGCTGGTCATGTTCGCCACCGGCGCGCCGGCGCCTGCCGCTGCAAACATGCCGGTCCGGGTGATCAGGTGCGCCACCTGATAGCCGCCCCAGCTTTGTCCCTGGATACCGATCCGTTCCCGGTCTACCCACGGCTGCCGGCAAAGCATCTCGGCGCCGGCCACGATGGAATTGAAGGCGCTGCGCCCGGGATGCCCGTCGACGTAGTGAATGTTGGGCGTGAAGACCAGGTATCCGCGACTGCAGTAAAACGGAATGTTAATGACGGAACGGCTCGGCGCCGGCGCAAAATACCGGTACAGCTCGTCCGCATGTCTTTCGTAGAAGTATATCAGGAGCGGATATTTCTTCGCGGGATCGAAGTCTTCGGGCTTGTAGAGAATCCCCTCCAGGTCAAAGCCGTCTTTCGACTGCCAGTATACCAGTTCGGACGTGCCCCACAAATAGTCTTTCATTTGCGGATTGATGTGGCTGATCTGCGTTTCCTTCTTCCATGTGCCGCCGGTTGTCCATACGTCCGGAGCGAGGTTGAAATTCGACTTGGTGTAAATAAACACATCCGCTTTTTTGGCTTTGAGCGGGGTTGTAAACGTGTACTTCCCCCATTGCAGCCGGTTCAGTCCCTTTTTGTCGGTAAAACGGAAGAAGCCGCTTTCCTTGCTTTGGTTGTCGAAGGCGGAAAGCAGGAGCGGCTCCCGGTCGTTCACATAATCATACTCGTCTGTCAGGCGGATGTGGCGGAACGTAATCCGGTGTTCGCGTCCGTACCCTTCCGTAAGGTTGTGCGGAGCAAGTTTGCCTGCCGGGTCGAACCGCCAGATGTCGTACATGTCATACAGATACAGGAAACGGTCGTTCTCGCTCCATCCCATTGCCCCGAAAGCGCCCGGCCTGTCGGGCAGCTCGCGCCGCCGGTCCTGAAATTCCACGTCCAGGCCTTCCGTCAGGCAGCGGACTTGTCCGTCGGCAACCGTGTAGAGATACCACTTGGCATCGTCCCGGTTAAACCACGTCAGGTATTTCCCGGTGACGGAAATGCCCGGACGGCCGTCCATCGCCTTCCTGACCGGCGTTTTTTCACCGGTCTGCGTGTGCACGACATACACGTCGCTGCGGGTCGTACCCGTCCACTGCGATTCCTTGCGGTATCCGACCGTACTGAATCCGAGGGCGTAATCGCTGTTGCCCCGGCCGGCGGTAACGATTTCGGCCAGCTCGACGGATCCCAGCTGTACAAACCGTTCCGGCTCATCCTCCAGGTTGCACGCGCACAGATAGGAGCGTTTCAGCTCGCTGTTCAGCTGTTTCAGCTGCACGGTCTGCAAGTAGTCGTCGTTGTAGTGCCAGATGTCCAACTGTGCCTTTTCGCTTTCGCTGACGGTCGTGTCCTTGGGCGGAAGGACGGGCGCGATACCGAAATACAGCTTGCGGCCGTCTTCGCTGAAGGAGGGATTGCGGTTGACGCTGACCGCCCAGTGTTCCGGCATCTGCGCGGAAAGCGTGTCGGCGATCTTCCGGACGTCTACGGACGCCGTGGCCGTGTAATACAGATCAAACGTCTTCGATTCGTTTTTTGTCGTATCGGAGGTGGCCAGAAAAGCGATCCGGCTTTCCTTCTCGTCGAAGGCGGGCGATTTGTATTCCCCCTTCCCCTCGCGCAGGAGGACGGAGGTGCGCGTGTCCAGGTTGTAGAGGTAGATGCCGGGTACGGCGGTACTGTCCTTCTCGTCAGGCTTGGTGATGTAGGAAAGATATTTCCCGTTTTTGCCGGCGACGTATTGCGCGACATACGGGATGGTGTCCTGCGTATGCGCGGGCAGACGGTGAATGATCAGGTATTCGTTTTTCTGATCCTTCCCGGCCTGGCCGCCGGTGTCTTTGGGCATGGCGACGGTGCAGGCAAAGTAGTTGGAGGCCTTGTCGGGCATCTTGTATCCGTTAGCCCTGCCCGTCCTGTTCACCTGCGTGCTTCCCAGCGTCAGGTATCCCAGCGTGTCTCCGGGCATCTCGTCCGCTTTTTTCCTGTCTTTCTGCGCCTGTTTCTTTTCCGCCTGCGAAGGCCTGATCTGGAAAACCAGCGTTTTCGAATCGCTGCCGATCCGGGGGTTGCACCCCCGTTCGACCCGTGTAACGGTTCCCGTTTTGAGACGGGTTATTTCCAGCGTGCTGTCGCCTTCCTGCGGACAGACCACGTGCACGGCATACTGTCCGTCGGGGCTGATCTGCATGTTCGAAATACTTTCCCAGGCATCATAGACGCTATGATCAAGGGGCTTTTTCTGTGCATGTGCACACAGCGGCAGCCATATGGCTGCGGCAATGAATAGAAATTGTTTTGTCTTCATACGTTTTTGTTTTTGATTTCTGCCCCTGTGTCGGGGCGTTTGCTTAACGGGTACAGGCCGACGGGTCGCCCTCCTCCCGTACCGGGGACAAAGTCGCTTGCTCCTGAAAGCGAGCGGTTTGCTCCCCGAACCGATTCTTTTGTTCCATGGAACGGACGGCTTGTTCCATGGAACAAAAGACTTGTTCCATGGAACGAACGGCTTGTTCCATGGAACGAAAGACTTGTTCCATGGAACGAATGGCTTGTTCCATGGAACGAAAGACTTGTTCCATGGAACAGATGGCTTGTTCCATGGAACGAACGGCCTGTTTTATGAAACGAACGGCCTGTTTCATGAAACGGATGACCTGTTCCATGGAACAAATAGCCCGACAATGTCCATGTGTGAAAATAAAGAAGGGATGTCATTTGAGGGAGGCCTTATCCGGCGGCGATGACTTCTATTTCTACCAGTCCGCCTTTGGGGAGCGTCTTCACGGCCACGGCGGAGCGTGCCGGAAAGTCTCCCTTGAACCGGGTGGCATAGACTTCGTTCACGGCGGCAAAATCGGCCATGTCCGCCAGGAAGACGGTCGTCTTCACGACGTCGTCCATTCCGTATCCGGCCGCAGCCAGGATGGCTGCCACGTTGTCGAAAGCCTGCGCGGTCTGTTCCCTTGTGCCGCCTTCTACAAACGTTCCGGTGGCCGGGTTCAATCCCAGCTGTCCCGATACGAACAGGAGCGTTCCCGCCTGTACGGCCTGGCTGTACGGCCCGATGGCGGCAGGCGCCAGCGGGGTTGCAATCGTTTTTTTCATCCTTTTTGAATTGAGTTGAGGTTCCGCTGGCGCACGCCTTCGTACACCAGGATGGAGGCCGCTACCGATACGTTCAACGAGCGGATGGCGCCATACTGCGGAATTTTTACCGTTTCGTCGCAAATGCGGAGGTTTTCGGCGGATACGCCCCGGTCTTCCGCGCCCATCACAATGGCTGCGGGCGCGTCGTAGGCGACTTCCGTGTAGTTTTTTTCGGCCTTTTCGGTGGCGGCGATCACCTTTACGCCGCTGTTCTTCAGGAACCGGATGGCCTGGCCGATGGACGGTTCCCGGCAGACGGGGAGCAGGTTCAGGGCGCCTGCGGAGGTCTTCATGGCGTCGGCATTGACCGTCACGCTTTCGCGCGAAGGGATGACAATCGCATCCACGCCGGCGCACTCGCAGGTGCGGGCAATGGCGCCGAAGTTCCGGACGTCCGTAATGCCGTCCAGCAAGACCAGAAACGGATTTTTTCCCTGTTCAAAGACAAACGGGACGATGTCTTCGAGGCGATAGTAGGTTACGGCGGAAACGAACGCGATCACGCCCTGATGGTTTTTTCGCGTGATGCGGTTCAGCCATTCCGGAGCCACACGCTGGTAGCGAATGTTGTGTTCCTTCAGCATGGCGACCAGTCCGGCTGCCAAATCGCCCTGCAAATCCTTTTTCAGGTACAGCTTGTCAATTTCCTTTCCGCTTTGTACCGCCTCGGCGACGGCGCGGATCCCGTAAATCAAATCGTCTTCTTTCATACCCTGTGTCCTTATTTTAAGCCTCAGCGTGTTACATTCAGCAGTTCCCTGGCGTTCGCCAGCGAAGCCTCCGTCAGGGAGGCGCCGCTCAACATGCGGGCAATCTCGCGGATGCGTTCCGCTTCGTCCAGCCGCCGGATGCGGGTACAGGTACGCTCGTCCGTATCCTTCTTGTACACAAAGTAGTGTGCACGCCCTTTCGCGGCGATCTGGGGCAGGTGCGTAATCGCAATCACCTGCATTCGCCCGCCCAGTTCCTGCATGATATTGGCCATTTTGTCGGCAATCTCGCCCGACGTTCCCGTATCAATCTCGTCGAAGATGATGGCCGGCAGAGCGGCAAATCCGGCGATCATGGCTTTCACGCACAGCATCAGGCGGGAGATTTCACCGCCGGAAGCCGTTTGCGCTACCGGTTTGAGGGCTTCATTCCTGTTGGCGGAAAAAAGAAAACAAATATCGTCCGTTCCGTCGGCGCCCGGCCGCGGCTTTGCCGTAAACGCAATCCCGAAGCGGGTGTGGGGCATTCCCAGCTGCATCATCCGCTGCACCAACTGCTGTTCGATGATCCGGGCGGCTTTTTTCCGCAGCTTGCCGATTTGCTCCGCCTGCACAGTCAACTGCTGGTAAAGACCGGTCTGCTGGCGGGTCAGCAAGGCAATCTCTTCGTCGAACGAATCAATGATTTGCAGTTGCTCTCCGAAAGCATCGCGGCAGGCAATCAACCCGGCCACGGACGACACGTGATGCTTCTGCTGCAAGGTATAGAGCCTGTTCAGGCGGTTGTTCACCCACTCCATCCGTTCGGGACTGAACTCGATGTCTTCCTTCAACACCGCCGTCTCCGCCGCCAGGTCATTCAAATCCACGTAAGCCGCCTGCAACCGTTCGGCAAATTCTTTTGCCTTCGGGAAACAGGCTTCCAGGCCGCCGATGGCCGACAGGGAGTCTTTAATCATCCGTATGGCGCCCTGTTCATCTCCGTTCAGCAACGCGGTTATCTTGTAGAGCGCCAGCTTGATTTCCTCCGCATGGCTCAGCGTTTCCAGTTCCTGTTCCAGCTCGGTCTGTTCTTCTTCAGTCAGTTGCGCCTCTTTCAATTCGTCAAACTGGAAGCGCAGATATTCTTCCTCTTCTTTCGATTTCGCCGCCCTTCCCGCGAGATCGGTCAACTTGGCCGACAGCGAGAGGTAACGGTTATACACGCCTTTATACGTATCCAGCAACGTCCCCGTCTGCGACATGATGTCCACAACGTTCAGTTGGAAATGCGTGTCGCCCAGTAAAAGATTCTGGTGCTGCGAATGAATATCAATCAGCCGGTCTCCCAAAGATTTGATGACGGACAACGGGGTGGGCGTATCATTGACGAATGCGCGCGATTTGCCGGAACTCAACAATTCCCGTCGCAAAATGCAATTCCGGGCGTCGTATTCCAAATCGTTCGCTGCAAAAAAGACGTCCAGCTGATAGGCGGATATATCGAAAACCGCTTCTACAATACATTTTTCCGCATTGGCTTGAATACTTTTACTGTCGGCGCGCTGTCCCAAAACCAACGCCAGCGCACCCAGAATGATGGACTTTCCGGCGCCGGTTTCGCCGGTCATGACGGAGAACCCGTCTTCAAACTCGATGTTCAACCGGTCAATCAGCACAAAATTACGTATGGACAAGGACTTCAGCATGAGTATGGGCTATCGTTTTAAAGGTTCCAGGCGCGCGGTTTCGGTCGGGAACAGATTGGACAGTATTTTAAGGCCTTCCTGTTTTTCCTGTGTCGTCGCCTTGGAATATATGGCGATCACTTCATCCAGTTTGGCATCGGAAAAGATCTGCAACAAAACGGAGTTGGGCCTCGCGCTCTTCAAGGTGGTCAGCGCCGGCAAGGCGGCAATGATATTGGTGCGTCCCCGGTCGGCATTGGCCGCCATTTCGTCTAACCCTTTCCGGTGATAGTCATACCAGAACTGCCGGAACCCGTCCCCGTTGTTTTCGGTCAGCGCCGTTGCCAGTGCATGGCGGTTGCGGTCGCTGTCGAACGCTTTCCAGCCCGTCCATGCCATTTGCGACTGCGCCAGGGTGACGATATGCTGTGCTTCCTGAAGGAAAGCGCTCCCGGCTTTCGGAGAAAAACTGTCGAAATCAAGTCCCAGAATCGTATATACGTAGAAGACAATCGTAGCCGTCAGATTCGTATTCAACACATTTTCGGTATATTCAAGCGGTTCAAACTCCGTATAGTCAAAATCAAACTGTGTATCGCGAAAATTGAAGACCGTTGTCGTATACGTTGAATTATATACCGGCCGGCGCGCCTGAATCTGTATCTCTCCTTTAAAGTGATTATCCGCCATTTCACTCAAAACAATCGTGAACGTACAGTCAATGCGCTCGTTTTGTGCAAACGTCGCAGTCGTCCATTTCTTGTTATTGATAAATTCATTCAGCGCCGTTTGCAAAGTCGCAAAGATTTGCTTGTTTGATCCCTGAATCTTATCGCTGTTGATGGTGAGACGGGCGTTCAATTCCGCCGTCTGTGCCTGCATCGTCACAGCCGCAAAGAGAAGTATTCCTGAAAACAACCATTTACCGTTCATGATTCCTCATTTTAAAAAGGTGACTAATTTTGCTGCAATATCCGTGGCCACTTCCTGCTTGCTCTTCAAGGGAACAAAAGACAGCTCTCCTTCCCGGTCGATCATTGTAACCCGATTCGTATCGCACCGGAAACCGGCGCCTTCGTCCTGAAGCGAGTTCAGAACAATCACATCCAGATTTTTGCGTTTCAGCTTTTCCTTTGCATACACAAGGCCGTCACCTGTTTCCAGCGCAAAACCCATCAACACCTGACCGGGACGTTTCATTGTTCCCAAAGTGGCCGCAATATCTTCATTCCGTACCAAAGACAAAGTCAACTGCTCGTCTTTTTCACGTTTTATCTTGCTTTCCTGCTGCGTTTCAGGCCTGTAATCGGCAACTGCGGCACAAAGAACAGCTGCGTCCGCCTTCGGAAAAGATGCAACGGTAGCCGCATACATCTCATGGGCAGATTCAACATTTGTTCGCCGGATTCGCGGATGCGTTACCTGCAATGAAACAGGCCCGGCAATCAATTCCACCTCGGCGCCTCTTTGGGCACACGCCTCCGCCAGGGCAAAACCCATTTTACCGGAAGAGTAATTGCCTATAAAACGTACTGGGTCTATCTTTTCATACGTCGGACCGGCCGTGATCAGTATTTTTTTTCCCCGCAGGTCATTCCGGGTGGCGAAAAAAACTTCCAGCAGGTCGATGATCCGCTCCGGCTCTTCCATCCTTCCCTTTCCGACCAAATGGCTGGCCAACTCGCCTTCGGCCGGTTCAATAATCCGATTTCCGTATGCACGCAGTCGCTCCAGATTTTGTTGCGTTGCCGGATGTGCATACATGTCCAAGTCCATTGCCGGTGCGACAAACACCGGCGCTTTACAGGAAAGATACGTTGTAATCAGCATATTGTCTGCAATACCGTTCGCCATTTTTCCGATGGTCGAAGCCGTTGCAGGCGCTACTAACAAGGCGTCAGCCCATAAGCCCAAATCGACATGACTGTGCCACGAACCGTCGCGGCGGGTAAAAAAATCACTGATAACCGGCTTGCCGCTCAACGTGGAAAGTGTCAACGGCGTAATAAATTCTTTCGCAGCAGGCGTCATCACCACTTGCACTTCAACGCCTTTTTTTATCAGCAAACGAATCAGATAAGCCGCTTTACAGGCTGCAATACTACCTGTTATACCCAGTATGATTTTCTTGCCTTGCATCATTTTAAGTCATCATCGTATCTTCAGAATGAATTTAGCCTTCGGTGATACCGGGATTTATTAATTATTTTTCCCTTGGATGCCACGCAAGCGTATTTCGGTCAGCATTTTTTTTGTATTCAATGAAAAATCACCGTTCATCACCCATGTATAATACGACGGATCGTTGCTCAGAACTTCCGTCACCAACCGTCCTTTGTATTTGCCGAAATTGATGATTTCTTCCATTTTATCATTGTAAATCATTCGTCCGGCAAAGTCCACATTATTCGTAAAGCTTGAAAACTCGGAAAGGTATTTGATATTGTTTTGCAAATCGGGGTATTTGTCCAGTTGCGATTTCAACACCTCATACGTTGCTTTGGTATCGCTTTCGGCGCTGTGTGCATTGTCAAGCTCTTTGCTGCAATAGAACCTGTAAGCTGCCGCAAGCGTTCGCTGTTCCATTTTATGAAAGATCGTCTGTACGTCTATGAATTTTCTTTTGTTCAAGTCAATCTCTACCCCGGCACGCAGAAACTCCTCTACCAGCAACGGAATATCAAACCGGTTTGAATTGAAGCCTGCCAAATCGCAACCCTCAATCAGCGCGGCTAATGATTTGGCGATGGTTTTAAACGTCGGACAATCCTTCACATCTTCGTCGGTGATTCCATGTATCTTGGTTGCTTCGAGCGGGATGGGTATTTCCGGATTGATCCGCCGCGTTTTGCTTTCCTCTTTGCCGTTTGGAAAAACCTTCAATATGGAGATTTCAACAATCCGGTCTTTACTGATATTTATTCCCGTTGTTTCCAGATCAAAGAATATCAACGGATTTGCTAAATTCAACTGCATCTGCGTTTGTTCTTACTCGCTTAATGTCATTGGCATCAATAACATCAATAGATTTTCACTTTCCTCATTCTCAACAGGCACAATAGTCCCGGCGCGAGACGGATCAGCCAAAGCCAGTACAATCTCCTTTGATCCGACATTACCCAGTATTTCAATTAGAAATGTTGCCTTGAAACCAATACTTAATGCGACGCCCTCGTATTGGCAGGTGATTTTTTCTTCGGCCGAGGTTGAAAAATCAATATCCTGGGCTGAAACAATAATCTGGTTTTCTAACAACTGCAACTTTACCAGACTGCTTGCCGGATTGGAAAAAACGGCCACACGTTCCAGCGCGTTCAAGAGTTGGATGCGTTCAATCGTCACTTTGTTTGGATTGTCCTGTGGAATCACGCTGCTGTAATTCGGGTAATGGCCTTCAATCAAACGGCATACCATCTCAAAATCTTCGGTAGTCACATAGGCGTTATTTTCGTCGAACTCAATTTTTACCGGATCGTCGCTTTTTGGGAGCAAACTCTTCAACAGATTGGCAGGTTTTTTTTGCAGAATAAATGATGCACGCCCCTCCGACACGCTGCCATCATGACGCAGGCGAACCAGTTTATGTGCATCAGACGCTACGAAAGTCAAAGAATCTGTCTGAATATCAAAATAGATCCCATTCATTACCGGGCGAAGTTCGTCTTCGGCCGTAGCAAACAACGTGCGACTGATGCCATTTAGCAACACCTGTGAATTTAATGTGATGGTTACAAGTGTATCTGTCAACGTCTTTTGCTGTGGATAGGTATCGCCTTTCTGACCGATAAAATTGTATTTACCGTTCTCGAAATAAATGAAAATCTCCATGTTATCATCATTAATATCGAACGTCAAGGGCTGTTCGGGCAGTTTTTTCAACGGCTCCAACAACATCTTTGCGGATATGGCAAAAAGTCCGGAACCGTAGGCATTCATTACTTCCACACTGGTTATCAAACGAGTTTCTACGTCCGATGCGACGATAATCAGTTTGTTCTCTTCCAACCGGAACAGAAAACTGTCCAGAATGGGCAATGTATTCTTGGATGCAATCACTTTGCTGATGGATTGCAGGCGCGACATGAGTGCTGTACTTGATACGTCAAATTTCATATGTATTTAATTTTCTATTGTTTATTGTTTTCTTTCTCCTTTTGGATCGAGCAAAAATAGTAATTTTTTTTCATTCACTCGTTTGAATTTGAAAAAAACAGGAATAAAAAAACTCTCGCCGTCATAAGCGAGAGTTTTTCTGTTTTCTTCTTTTGCGCAAATTCACTTCGCAAAATAATCTTTCACCTCTTCATTCGGAATCATTTCTTCCTGAAAAATATACGCACCGGTCTTTGGTGATTTCACCATTTTGATCACTTTGGAATAGGTGCGTCCTTCACCTTTCTTAAACGTTGCAACTGCTTTCTTTGCCATGGGTTAATCTCCTGTTACTTGATTTCTTTATGAATAGTTACTCTTTTCAATACAGGATTATACTTTTTCATTTCCAACCGTTGAGTCGTATTTTTCCTGTTTTTCGTTGTAATGTAACGCGATGTACCTGGCAAGCCGCTTCCTTTGTGCTCCGTACATTCGAGAATTACCTGTATTCTGTTTCCTTTTACTTTCTTAGCCATCTTCTATTCCTCCTTGATTAAAAAGTTTCTATGACAGGTAAAAACCCCTTGGTCGCAGCAGATTTTAGCGCCGCATCCAAGCCCACCTTGTTAATCAGGCGCAGTCCTGCTGCCGAGATGTTCAGATTGATCCAGCAATCCTGTTCTACCCAATAAAATCTCTTCGAAAACAAATTCACATTGAATTTACGTTTCGTCCGCTTGTTCGAGTGAGCAACGTTATTTCCAACCATTGCTTTCTTTCCGGTAATTTGACAAATTTTAGACATCGCTTTTGTATTTCTTGCAAATCATTTTTTTAATCAGGGCGCAAAGATAAGTATATCATTCTTTATATACAACCTTTCCCGCCATTTTCATTACAAACTAAATTTTCTTTACACTCAATTCTGTTTATAGAGCGAAAGAATCTCATTGTACGCAGGATGAGATTTGAACTCACACACCGTTACCGGCACTACCCCCT
>JAITQL010000111.1 GCA_031288935.1 Tannerella sp. | reverse complement strand
TTATGAATCAATTGGGACACTCTGTCCCGGTCTCATGAAATTTTTTTGTTCCCGCTTGCGATTCGTCCCGTTTCAGTCTGAAATGTTTGGAACCGATACCCGGTTGCGTTTGTTTCAGTCTGAAATGTTTGGAATCGTGATCCGGTTGCGTCCGTCGCGGTCTGAAATGTTTGGAATCGGCAGCAAATGCAATAAATTTTTTTCAGTTCAGACAGATGTTATTATGAGTATTTATTATTTGTGCTGTTCCCGGACGGTTTTAACTTCGTCCCGCAGGATATGCGTGTCAAGCAGCAAACGGCCGGGCTTCATAATCCGGGATTGAAGACGTCGCCTTCGGCTATGAATATTTTACCTTTGTAATAACCGAACATTTATGAGATGCCGCGTCCCCGTTCATTCTCCATTCTCCATTCTCCATTCCCGGCGGCGCTTGCCGTAATTTATTCGCCGTGCAGGATGGAATATTCACATTCCCGGCGTATCTTTGCAGGCGTTTTCTGAATGATGGATAGAATGAAAGAAGTATTTGATTTTCGGCCCAAACTGTGGCAGATGGCAAGAACGTATTCGAAAGAACGCTTCATGGGCGACTTGATGTCCGGCATCATTGTCGGCATCGTAGCCCTGCCGCTCGCCATCGCCTTCGGCATCGCATCCGGGGTAAGTCCCGAAAAGGGACTGGTGACCGCCATCATCGGCGGTTTTATCGTATCGTTTCTGGGCGGCAGTTCCGTGCAGATCGGCGGGCCGACGGGCGCGTTCATCGTGATCGTGTACGGCGTGATCCGGCAGTTTGGCGTCGAGGGACTGATGATCGCCACCATCCTGGCCGGAATATTTCTGGTACTGATGGGAATCCTGAAGCTGGGGACGGTGATCAAGTTCATCCCCTATCCGATTGTCGTGGGTTTCACGAGCGGCATCGCCCTGACGATTTTCACCACGCAGATAAAAGACCTGTTCGGGATGACGGTCGAAGACCTTCCGGCCGATTTCCTCTCCAAATGGGAAGTCTATGCGCAGCACCTCGACACGCTCTCGCCCGGCGCCTTGCTGACGGGCGTCCTCAGCATTGCGATCATTGCCCTCACGCCGCGTTTCCTGAAGAAAGTCCCCGGCTCGCTGCTGGCCATCCTTGTGATGACGGTGGTCGTGTATCTGCTGCGGATGGCCGGCATCACGGGTATAGAGACGATCGGCGACCGCTACGTCATCAACGCCTCGCTGCCCCAGCCCGAAGCCCTTTCCGTCAACATGAGCACCCTTCACCTGCTCCTGCCCCCGGCATTTACCATTGCCATGCTGGGCGCCATCGAATCGCTGCTCTCGGCAACGGTGGCGGACGGCGTGACGGGCGAACGGCATCACTCCAACACGGAACTCATCGCCCAGGGTGCGGCCAACATCGTGGTGCCCCTCTTCGGCGGCATTCCCGTGACCGGCGCCATTGCACGCACGATGACGAATATCAACAACGGCGGGCGCACGCCGGTGGCCGGACTGATTCACGCCGTCGTCCTGCTGCTGATTCTCCTCTTCCTGGGGCCGCTGACGAAGCACATCCCCATGGCCTGTCTGGCCGGCGTCCTGATCGTGGTGTCGTGCACCATGAGCGAGTGGCGCACCTTCCGTTCGCTGCTCAAAAATCCGAAAAGCGACGTGGCCGTCCTGCTGACGACGTTTTTGCTGACCGTGCTTTTCGACCTCACGATCGCCATCGAAATCGGACTGCTGCTGGCCATGCTGCTCTTCATGCGGCGGATGATGGAAACGACGCAGGTATCGGTGTCGACCGACACCATCGACCTGTCGGGCGACGCGGAGGTGCCGCACGACGAGGAAGTGCTCGTCATCCCCCGGGGCGTGGAAGTATACGAAATCAACGGCCCGTTCTTCTTCGGCATAGCCAACAAGTTCGACGAATGTATGAAACAGGTGGGCAACAAGCCGCGCGTGCGCATCATACGGATGCGGAAGGTGCCGTTCATGGATTCCACCGGACTGCACAACCTGGAAAGTCTCTGCCGCCTGTCGCGCAAGGAAGACATTCGGATCATCCTGTCGGGCGTGAATGAAAAGGTGCGCGACATGCTGATGAAAAACGGGATGGACAGGCGCATCGGCGCCGAAAACATTTGCAGCCACATCAGCGTAGCCCTGTCCAGAGCGAAAACGCTGACGGAAGACCTGAATCGTCCATCCTGATTCGCATCGGGAACTGTAATTCCTGTTTGAAGGGCAAAGACAGGCCTTTTTTGAAAGACCGCCGGTCTCTCCCAATTAATTTGGCCATGTGTCATGAAACATCTACCTTTGCGCGCCCGTTTAAATACGGGCGTATTAAAAATAAAATTTACGGAAGACAAAATGATTACATTAGACCAATTACGTGACGTGTTGGAACGCGAGCAGGCGTTGAGGGGGTACCTTTGACGTCGACAGCAAGACAATCCGGTTAGAAGAAGAGGAATTGCGCACCCGGGATCCCGGTTTCTGGGAAGATTCCAAGCGGGCCGAAGCGCAGATGAAAAGTGTAAAAGAGCTGAAGAAATGGCTTGAGCTGTACAGGGAAGTGCACGATGCGGCCGAAGAGCTGAAGCTGGCATACGAGTACGTGAAAGAGGACGTGATTTCGGAAGAGGAACTGGACGCGGCGTATGCACATACGCTGGAGTTGCTCGAAAACCTGGAGTTCCGGAACATGCTCCGCGAAGAGGCCGACCAGATGGGTTGCGTCCTCAAGATCAATTCCGGCGCCGGCGGCACGGAGAGCCAGGACTGGGCAGCGATGCTGATGCGAATGTACATGCGCTGGGCGGAGGCCAACGGCTGCAAGCTTACCGTCAACAACCTTCAGGAAGGCGACGCGGCGGGTATCAAAACCGTCACCATGCAGATCGAAGGCGACTGTGCGTATGGCTATCTGAAAGGCGAAAACGGCGTACACCGCCTGGTGCGCGTGTCGCCCTACAATGCGCAGGGGAAGCGGATGACGTCGTTCGCATCGGTCTTTGCGACGCCTCTGGTGGACGACTCGATTGAAATCGAGATCAATCCGGCCGACTACACGTGGGACACGTTTCGTTCGGGCGGCGCCGGTGGCCAGAATGTAAACAAGGTTGAAACGGGCGTCCGTCTGCGGTACAATTACAAAGACCCCGATACGGGCGAGACGCGCGAAATCCTGATCGAAAATACCGAAACCCGTTCGCAGACCGACAACCGCGAAAATGCCATGCGACTGTTGCGCTCCATGCTGTACGACATGGCGCTTCAGCGCCGTTTGGCTGAAAAGAGCAGGATTGAAGCCGGAAAGAAGAAGATCGAATGGGGTTCGCAGATTCGCAGTTACGTTTTCGACGACCGCCGCGTAAAAGACCACCGGACGAATTTCCAGACATCCGACGTGAACGGAGTGATGGACGGCAAGATCGACGGCTTTATCAAAGCCTATCTGATGGAATTTGCCGGCACGGAAACCTTTGAAAATTGAAAACGGAAACGTGCGGAAGAACTTCAGAGGCTGCAGATTTCAGCGACCTTTCATTTGCGGGAATCCGCGTTGAAATCCGCATCAATCAGCGGGAAACAAACCGTTGAATCCTTTAGACGATTATTTTGAAAAGAGGGATCGATCTTTTGAACAGGAAAGCATTTTACAAACAGTTACCATAGGAAATGGAAACAAGAATTTACAACTTGATTATTTTGGATGAGAGCGGTTCGATGGCAAGTATCAAGCGGGAGGCCATTGGCGGATTTAATGATTCACCTCTCCCCCGGCCCCTCTCCACAAGAGAGGGGAGCGAGGGTTTCCGGCACACGGAGTTTGCCATACGGTAACAGCTATCCTGAAAGAAACGCTGCACCCCGTCCTTGCGAACGCAGTGAAGCAATCCGGGGAATTGAAAATTGAGAATGATGAGAACATTTCATTCTCAACTCTCAATTCATCCCTGTAGGGATGGCAGTTCGGTAGAAAACCCTTCTGTCGACCCTCTCGCATCCCGTACGGGATGCAACATCAACGGGCAATGGCGGTTTCTACCGAACTCCCATTCCTCACGGAATGAAGGCAGGAGAATGAAGAATGACGAAATGCAAGAACAACAACACAGCCATTGCCCGAACAACCGCCCGTCCCTGCGAACGGCGGAGAGAGGGTGGCAAACCGTGTGTGCCGGAAACCCCCGCTCCCCTCTCTTGTGGAGAGGGGCCGGGGGAGAGGTGAATGGCGGCGCGCCGTTATTCCGACAGGAATGAGAGTTCGGTAGAAATGACCGGCGCCCGTTGAGGTTGCATCCCGTACGGGATGCGAGAGGGCTGGCGGAAGGG
>JAITQL010000104.1 GCA_031288935.1 Tannerella sp. | reverse complement strand
TTTGCAATATGAATATGCCTCTTTTTCCGTTTTTTTAATGTTATTTATTTGCATGTGATCATAGTATCTGCCGGGATGTGTAGCCTCTCCACGTTCGGCAAGGGGGCAAGCCCCCTTGTTGGTGCCGGTACGGTCGGCGGCATGTCGCGCCGTAGAGACGTGGCGCGCCGCGTCTGTACCGCGGGATACCGTGCGGTCGCCGTGTCCCCGTGCCCGCATCCGTGTCGCCCCCAATCGCTGCGCTTCATTGAGGGTTAAGCACATTGAACACTGCGTGTTCCGGCGTGTGCGGTCGGTCACCGTGTTGCCATTCCGTGAGGAATGAAAGTTCGGTAGAAACAGCCAAGGCACATGGAGGTTGCATCCCGTACGGGATGCGAGAGGGTCGGCAGACCGGTTTTCTACCGACATCCTGTCTCCGGCGGGACAGCTGCAATGCATTATACATGCACGTGTTTCCTGCCGGTCGCTATTCGACCGGATTGATTCCGGGTGTCAGGGGGAGGCTTTTTCCCTGCCATACAAAGATGCCGTGCAATCCCTCCGGCAATGTCACGGCGCCGGCGATTCCCTTTCCCGTTTTCTTCAGTTCCACTTTGATGAGGCCTTTCGGGTGCGGCACAACGCCCCTGATGGATTTCAGGTCGCCAAGGTGCGGCTCCACCCGGACGGACTTGAAGCCCGGCTCGGCCGGTTCCACGCCGCAGACCGTGGCCAGCAGGTCGTAGTTCGGACTGGCGCTCCAGGCGTGACAGTCGGAGCGCGTCGGTTCCGGATTCTCGGCAAACGTGGTCAGCCCGATGCGCAGCATGTCGTACCAGGGTTGCAGCATGGAGGTGTAACGCTCCGCCCCGCCGGTTTTCTTGAGGGCGCGGAACAGGTAGAAACGGTAGTAAAAGGTGGCCTGTATGAGCGACGGATCGGTGTTGAGCGTCTCGAACAGGGCGGCCTGCTTCTCCTGCGGCACGGCATCGGAAAGGATGCCCATGATGTTGGCGTGCTGGCTGTAACTGGCGCCTTGGATGTCATCCTTCAGCATCCGGCGGTTTTCGTCCCAGCAACGGTCGAGCGTGCCCCGGCAGAGCGTGCGGCGGAGCGTTTCGTAACGGACGGCCAGTTCCGGCTCGCCGAACGTGTCCAGCAATTCAACGGCATCCTTGAGCGTATATGCCAGCTGCAAGGTCAGGATGGAGGATCCGCCGGTGATTCCGCCGGGCGGGACGCCTCCCAGCGGCTGTTCGTTGTCCCACGGCCACTGCGGCGGCCAGTCGACGAAATTCCAGTGCGGCACGGCGCCCAACATGCCCGTGCGCTCGTCCACCTTCGTTGCAAACCAGGCCAGAATCGTCTTCACGGCCGGCATGCATTCGGCCACAAAGACGGGATCGTCGCGGTGCATCCAGTAGTCGTGCACCATGTTGACCCAGTACATCGAGAACGGAGGGATGTACTGGTTCACGCGGCTCGGGTAGCGACTGGTCGTGATGCCTTCGCAGGAGCGCGACCAGTCGAACATCCGGATGGCTTTGCGCATCAGGCGGTCGTCGCCGTCCACGTAGAGCGAGATCAGCGCCTGGATGCGCGTATCGCCGACGTATTGCAGCTGTTCGTAGAAAGGACAGTCAAAGTAGGTTTCGTGCGCGCACAGCCGCGCCGTTCGCCATCCGGCCGTCCAGACGTCCCCGATCAGGGGCGCGTCGCTCTCGAACGATCCGTTCTCGCGAAACGGGTATCCGGTGTACATGCCGTACAGGTCGTTCAGCACAAGCGGTTCGCCGGCCGTTTCGACGTCTACCTGCACATAGCGGTACGTCCGGAACCAGAGCGGCCGGAAGAGCCGGCCGGGTGCGCCGTCGGGATAGAAGATGTCCGCATTTTCCTGCATGTTTCGCCCGTCGATTTCGTTCCGGTGGGCTTTTTGCCTGTCCTTAACGAGCGCTTCGGCGTACATCAGCCGGACGGAACTGCCCCTGCCTCCCGACACGTGCAGTTCGGGATAGGCCGTTGTGAGGAAGGTCTGGTCGATCAGGAAAGACACCTTCCGTCCGGCGGGGACCGTCAGCGGGGCGTCTCCCTTCAGGAATCCGTCGGGAACGGTCAGGCCTCCTTCCGTTCGCCGCACCGTTGCCATCCGTTGCAGGGATTCCTCCATCAGGGGAATGTCCCGCTGAAGGAGTACCCAGTCATATCCGGTGGAAGAGCCGTAGGGCTGGCCGCGTCCGATTGTCCGGGAAGGTTTCCAGTCGCTGTCGTCAAACGTCCGCGTTTCCCATCCCCAGGGGTAGCGTGCGCCCTGTACGCGGTCGCCGCACCCGACGTCGTGGCGGTGTTCCGTCACCGGACTGTATGCCCCGTTGCGGCATACTTTCCAGGAAGCGTCCGTATTCACCGCGGCTTCGTGTTCCGCATGTCCCTGTATGATCAGCCCGGTATTGAGGGTCATTTGTGCGCCGGGCGTATACTCGCCGAAATTCCAGACGGCAACGGCTACCGTATTTTCGCCGGCCTGCAGCAGCGAAGCCACGTCGACGGTTTCATAGTACCAGTGCGCCACGTCGCCGCGCGCCGGCCCCCAGCAGACCGGCTGCCCGTTCACAAAGAGCCGGTAGCGGTTGTCGGCCGAGACATGGAGCACAAAGGACGCGGGAACGGCATCCAGCGTAAACGTCTTCCGGAAGTGATACACGCCGTAGTCATAGAGCGAGCCTTCGGGATACGTGATCCAGTGCGCCGTCCACTTGCGCGCGTTCCAGACGGTATCCGGCGCAGCTTCGTACGGATGCTTTCCGGCCTGTCCCGATCCGGTGGCGAGACAAACTGTCAGAAGAATTAAAAAATATCTTTTCATCGTTGCATGTATAAAGGATTGATTCCATTTGTATATCTGTTGCCGACCGACCCGGACATTACGTAATAAATACGGATGTCAGGCGTGTACAGCGCGGGCAAAGGTAGCGAAAAAAGTTTATTCGCCATCGAACGCGCTTTACCATGCGGGAACAGGCGTCCTGAAGGAAACGCCGCGTCCCGTCCTTGCAAACACAAGCAACCCACCTCTCCCCCGACCCCTCTCCACAAGAGAGGGG
>JAITQL010000045.1 GCA_031288935.1 Tannerella sp. | reverse complement strand
GACCAAGAAAGCCAAGGAAGGCAAGGCGAGAGTGACCTTCGACGCCCGCTATGGATGGGCGACCCTGCGCAAAATACCCGACCTGCTCAGCCCGTATGAATACGCCAGAGCCGTGAGGGACGTTCAGGGAACGAGCCGTGTGACCGATGCGGACATGGCGGCCTACAAGGCCGGCACCAAAGGCATCGACTGGATCGACCTGATGACGCAAACCGGATTCGGCCAGAATTACAATCTGAATATTTCGGGCGGAAACGAGAAGACAAAGTACGGGGTCATCGCCTGGGGTGGCGACAGCCGGGGACAGATTGTCAGCGTCAAGAGCCGGAGCTACAATATCAAAGCTACGCTGGATACGGAACTCGCGCCCTGGCTGACTTTGTCGGGGTATTTGTACGGGTCTCACGGCACCTCGCACAACAGTAACAGTTACAACCAGTTTACCGATATTTTTTCCTATTCGCCGGCTATGGAGTTGCAACTGGAGGACGGCGCCTATAATCTCGACCCCTACGGATCGACGGCCAACAACCCCTATGCGCAAAAGTATGCCAAATGGAATGATGACGAAAGTAGCCGGATGAGCGGTTCTGCCGATCTGCGTTTCAAGATTATCGACGGCTTGACACTTTCTTTGCAGGGATTCTATACGCGAGCCTACAGCGTGAGCCGCAGCATTGAAACCTCCAAGTTATATCCGAACTCTCCGAATACGGCCGCTAACGATTTTTCTCATAACTACCGGTGGCGCAATATCAATAACCTGACCTACCAGAAGGAGTTCGGCGACCACCGCCTGACCGCCATGGGGGTATTTGAAGCTACCAAAGCCGAGTCGAGCTCTCTGGGAGGCAGAGCGCGTAGTCTGGTCAACGAAGTAACCGGTTACTGGGATCTGGCTTCGGCAGGAACCAAAGAAGTAAGTAACGGTTATTCCAACGACCAGATGATATCCGTCTTCGGCCGGCTGGTATACAGCTACAAGGGGAAATATTCCTTTACGGGAACGTACCGAGCCGATGCGCCGTCGCAGTTCAAGGATAAATACAAGTGGGGCTATTTCCCGTCGGCAGGCGTGGCATGGAACATATCCGAAGAGGATTTCATGAACAAGGACCTGATTCAGCAGCTGAAATTGCGGGCAACGGTCGGTTCCACCGGTAACCACGGCGTGGGCGCCTATTCCACCTATGCGATGCTGACGCGCGATTATTCGGCCTACGGAACAAGCAACCAGTACTACGGCTACTGGCCGCAAAAGTTCAGCAACCCCGATCTGCACTGGGAAAAGACGAACCAGTACGACGTCGGGCTGGACTTGAGCGTCCTTGACCAGAAGCTGAACATCAGCGCCGACTGGTATCTGAAGAAGACGACCGACCTGCTGTTCGAGAAGGAATTGCCGGACTACAACGGCGGTGAAAAAATCTGGACGAACCAGGGCGCGATCGACAATACCGGATGGGAATTTACGGCGAACGCCTTCCCGGTACAGACCAACGACCTGTCGTGGGAAAGCAACCTGACGGCTACCTATACGCAGACGAAGGTCAGAGACCTGGCGGGCGTGGAGCGTTTGATTCCGGATGCCAGCCGCGGCGGAGCCAACCAGGGCGGTCTGTTTGCTCTGGTGGTCGGCAAGCCGGTCGGTACGTTCTATCTGCAGGAGTTTGCAGGGTTCGACGACAACGGCGCCACCCTGTTCCGCACACAGGACGGAGGCGTGACGACGCAGAACAATATGGAGAACAAAAAGATACTGGACAAAAATTCGATTCCCAAGTGGGTCTTCGGATGGAACAATTCGCTGACCTACAAAAACTGGGATTTCAACGTCTTCTTCCGCGCCACCGGCAGCTATTACCGGCTCAATCACTCGCGCTTCTACCAGTCGTGCATGATCGGCGCGCAACGCTTCTTCTCTTCCCGCGAGGCTTATTACCTCAGCTGGGATCACGTGGCGGACAAGAGCAAGGCGCAGTTTGCCAGCCTGACCAACTCCAGCAACCAGTATGTGCCCGCTTCGACCCAGTGGCTCGAAAACGCCGCCTTCCTGCGCTGCCAGAACATGACCCTCGGTTATCAGTTTCCACGGAAGATAGCGAAGATTGCCGACATACACCTTTCGTTCAGCGCCGAGAACCTCTTTGTCCTGACCGGATATCGGGGCATGGACCCGGAAACCGTGTCGGAAGTAGACGATACCTACAAGGATACGACTTTCGGACTGGACGACGGTTCGTTCCCCATTCCGAGAACCTATACGTTCATCGTACGGTTTGATTTCTAAGTAACAAAGTGATAATTTTAAAGTATAGAAAATATGAAGACTTTAGGAAAGAAAACAATAATGCTGGTCGCGTGCATGGTGTGGCTGGCTTCCTGCAACGATTTTCTGGCGGAAGATCCGAAAGGAAAGTTGATGACCAGTGACGCCTTTACGCAGGCAAGCGATCTGGAAGGGGCTGTCAACATCCTCTACCGCAGGGTAGGGCGATCCTCTTTCGGTATCACCCAGTTTATCAACTCCCAGATGGGCGACGACCTGTCCACGCATCCCGCCAGCAACAAGGCGGCGATCCGCGAATGGGACAACTACACGATCTCGACGAACAACGATCGTCTGCTGTGGTGCTGGGAAGACAAGTACCAGGTGATTAAGGCGGCAAACTACATCATCAACGGCGCGGAAAGCACGCCCGACGTGACGCAGGAAGAGATTGACTATGCCCTCGGACAGGCTTACTTCTGGCGGGGCTGGGCGTATTTCTACCTGGTGCGCGCCTTCGGGCCGCTGCCCAAGATCGTGTCTCTTGAAATTGATTTTTCGGCCGGGCTTTCGTCCGTGTCGGAAATATACGAACTGATTGTCAGTGACCTGAAGATGGCGGAAAAACTGCCGGCGAGCTACAACACCGTTCCCAAGTCGATGAACGGGGTCAACGTGGTAGCCAGCAAGGGCGCTGCCCAGGCCGTGCTGTCCTATGTTTACCTGACGATGGCCGGATGGCCGCTCAACCGCGGCGCGGAATATTACCAGCTGGCAGCCGCCAAGGCGCTGGAAGTGATTGACGGCTCGGAAAACGGCACGTACTACTATCAGCTGTACGACGAATACTGGAAAATCCATTCCAAGCAGGAAAACAAGCAGAATAAGGAAGCCATCGCAGCCATATACTACAGCAAGGCGTTCGGCAACGGCGACAGCAGCGAGGCTGCCCGCGGCGCCATCAACGACCTGCAGGATTGCAGCCAGGGATGGACGGACACCCGCGCCGAAATCGGCTTCTGGGTCAATTTCCCCGACGGGCCGCGCAAAACAGCCACGTATCCGGAAGTAACCTACAACAGCGGCAACGGCAATTCCTACCGCTGGTGGAGCACCGATTTGCCGGAGCCTAACCGCTCGCCGTATTTCGGCAAGTCGGCCTTTACGAACGACAACAACAGCGCAGGCTCCTATGAATACGACTTCACCAAAGGCTACGAATCGCAGGGAGACGGCTGGAGTGAACAGATTCACCAGCTGGTGCGCCTGGCCGAAGTGTATCTTTTCTACGCCGAGGCGGTTGGCCGTTCGGGACAGACGAATGCCCGCGCCATCTCGCTGCTGAACAAGGTGCGCAACCGCGCGGACGGACACGGGCCGGTCGACGATGCGTCGATCAACCTCTATTCGGCCGGCCTGTCGGCTACCGATCTGGCCGAAGCTGCCTACAACGAGCACGGCTGGGAAATCGCCGGCTGGTACTGGGGTGCGATTGCGCCGCGATACAACGACATGCAGCGCATGGATCGCGTGAAAGACCATTTCAACAAGCGCAAGGCCAATCCCGAATACGTGTTCAAGGATCCCGACACGGGTCAGGACGTCCGCGTACACGAACCCTTCGGCCCCACCGGAGAATGGAGCCAGGGAAAAATGTTTGCCCCCTATCCTTCCGAAGAAATCGAACGGAATCCGGTGCTGAACATTTCCATCGAAGACAAGTTGAACTTAATAAATTAGGAGAATATGAAAACGATCTTATTTAGAAGCGTATGTTTCCTTGCCGCCTGTCTGGCGCTGTCGGGATGTGAAAAGAAACTGGGCGATGGCGTGACCCTGAAGGACATTGCCGTGGGAGAAGGCATCCGGGTCAATATCGGTGAAACGGGACGCCTGTATGCCTATCCCGTTCCGTACGACTGTACGGACTACGAGTTCAAGTGGGAGTCCGCCGATCCGGGCATTGCGACAGTCGACGAATTCGGCCGCGTAGCTTCCGTGGACGTGGGCAACACCACGGTCTATGTCAGCCAGGGCAGCATCCGCAAGGAATTTGCCGTGGAAGTCTACGAAGTCACGTTGCAGGAAAAACTGAATTCGCTGGGCGTCAAGGGACTCTGGCAGTTCGAGGACGCCGGCAACCTGTTCAAGGCAACCGTAGGAAACGATCTGACACCGGTCGGTTCGGGCTTTACCCAGGGGGAAGGGCAGAACAGACGGAAAAAGGCGGCGATCTTGCCAAGCAGTGAAAAAATAGACGACGTATGGCACCACAACCACCTGATATGCAATCATGGATTGGCCCCCAACGGCGGCGGCAAGAAAGTCAACGAATTTACGGTGATAGTGGACTGCATGTTCCCCGGCGGCCCCACGAATGCAGGCAACAACTGGCAAAATGGCAAGTATTATTGCCTCTACCAAACGGCCATGAACAATACCTCCGACGGCGACTTCTTCTGGCGTCCGTCTGCGAATTTTGGAGTGACCGGCAGTTATTCCAAGCAGGAGCATTTGTTTGTCAAGGACACCTGGTACCGGTTTGCGATTGTCGTTAATCTGGGAAAATCGATCAAGTATTTCATGAACGGACAATACTATGAAGCCGGTAACTCCGGCGAGCTGGACGGTGACAGGGCATGGCTTCCCGAAGGCGTCCTGCTGTTTGCCGACGAAGACGGCGAAAATGGACAGGGATTTCCGCTGTACGTTTCCACAGTCGGCATCTTCGACCGGGCTTTGTCGGATGACGAAGTCAAGTCGCTGGGAGGTATATGACGGATCATAAAATGCAGTGTGAATCAAGGGACGGGGCGATGCTTCGTCCCTTTTTTTTAGTTCAAAGATTCAAGATTCAAAGATTCAAAGATTCAAAGATTCGTTTTGCGCGGAGGCAATTTATACTTCACGCGGCATGGTTTTGTTCATGACATCTGTCCCGTTGGGGACAGGATGCCGGTAGATAATTGCAGGTTACCCGCCTGCCCGAATCCCGCAGGGATGGTATGTGTGCGATATTGCCTGCATATCGTCCCGGACGGGATTCCGCCGGATGTTGCGGCATTCTTTTTCTACCGGCATTTTGTCCCCCGTATCTGACGGGACAGGCGCCATGCACAAAACCGGCCCGCGTAAAGTATAAAATGATTCCGCCTGTCTGCGTTCACTCAACGGTCGTTGTGCGGAAGGCCGTTGCCGTCCTTCCTGTTTGATTTTTATCGGGTTTTGCAGTGACGGCGCTGTCATTTGCAGTAACTTTGAATCTTTGAATTTTTGAATCTTGAATTTTTAAATCATTCTAATTCGGGGCGGAATCATTCGGAGTGGAGTTTAAGAATGCTTAAATCGGGGCGGGACGGAAAACGAATTTTGAGCGACGGACGTTATTTGTGTAAACCTGAACGGGTTTGTTGAGTTATTTATTAAATTTGATTGAATGTATGGAAACTGTTTTGATTATACTTTTTTTGACGGGCTATGGAGCCATTGTGATGGAACATGCACTGAAGGTGAACAAGGCGGGCACGGCTTTGTGCATGGGGGCGTTGTGCTGGACGGTGTACATGCTGTTTTCGGGGCATGGCACGGAGACGGTGCTGGGCGAAATGAACGAAAACCTGAGCGAGATTGCCAGCGTGTTACTGTTTCTGATCGGGGCGATGACGATTGTGGAGGTGATTGATTCGCATGAAGGGTTTCGCTTTTTTACCGACCGGATCCGTACCGGCAGCAAGCGGAAACTGCTGTGGCTGTTTGCGCTGATTACTTTTTTCCTTTCCGCCCTGCTGGACAATCTGACGACGACGATCGTGATGATTTCGCTGCTTACGAAGCTGGTCGAGCGGCGCGAAGACCGGCTGGTGATCGGTTCCATGATCGTGATTGCGGCCAATGCGGGCGGGGCGTGGACGCCGATGGGGGATGTGACGACGACGATGCTGTGGATCGGGAAACAGGTCTCTGCCGGGGCGATCATGGCGCGGCTGGCGTTGCCGAGCCTTGTTTCGATGCTGGCGCCGCTGACGGTCTTCACGTTCCTGCTGAAGGGGCGGATCGGGCAGCCGGCGTCGGCTGCCGCCGGTGCGGGAAGCATCCTGCTGCCGGCCAGCGTGCGCAATTCGATTCTGTTTATCGGGATTTCGATTCTGGTGTGCGTGCCGGTGTTCAAGACGCTGACGCATCTGCCGCCCTATGTCGGGATGTTGCTGGGACTGGGTATCCTGTGGATTTATACCGGCGTGCTGTACCGTCACCACCGCGGCGGGCGGATCAAGGAGAGGGTGTCGGTCACGCACGCGCTTCATACGATCGAGATGTCCACGATCCTGTTTTTTCTGGGCATCCTGCTTTGCGTGGGTGCCCTGCAGCGTGCCGGCATGTTGGCCGGCATGGCGGCGTGGCTCGACCGCGCGGTGGGCAACCAGGGCGTGATCGTGACGGTCATCGGAGCGGTGTCGGCCGTGGTGGACAATGTGCCGCTCGTGGCGGCGGCGCAGGGCATGTATACGTATCCGACGGACAGCTTCTTCTGGGAATTTCTGGCCTACGCCGTGGGCACGGGCGGCTCGATGCTCGTCATCGGATCGGCGGCGGGCGTGGCGGCGATGGGACTGCTGAAGGTGGAATTTTTCTGGTACCTGAAGCGCGTCAGCGTCTGGGCGCTGCTCGGCTACCTGTCCGGCGCGCTGGTGTACGTTGCGGAACGCATGTTCTTCTGAGCCGGATGCAAAAGCAAAAGGACAAAAGGCGACCTTGTGCGCCTTTTGTCCTTTCTTGCGGAAACGTGCGGGGAGATGCGGGGTCAGATGACCTCCGCAAACCCGTCGGCCGGAAGCTCCGTCCCGGGCTTCTCTTCCTCGCCGCCCGCCGGCTGCCAGGTGACTTCGTAGTCCCTGTCGCCGTCGAACGTTTTCACCCGGACGGTGAGTTTCCTCTCTTCCCCGTCTGTTGCCAGCGACGAAAGATCGAACGACACGATGCCGGTGCTCCAGACATGCGCCGGGTCCTGATAGGCGTTGTGGCGAAATTCGAGGACGTCCGGCGTGTCCGTGCCGTCGCGCTTCACCAGGTTGATGAAATGCTTGACGCTGCCGCCGTAGTTGAACCCGAATATCACGTTCAGGTATCCGTCGCCGATCCACAGATCCTTGATCTTTACCGGATCGTTTCCGTAATGCGCATCGTTCTCTTCGCCCCGGTCTTCGGCGACCGGCTTGGTCAGCACGTCCCGGAGGTCGTGTACCTTGGCGGCATGGTCAAATCCGTAATACGTATCCGACAGGAGGGTATAAAGCGCCAGCGCGCGATGCTGCTCTCCGGGCACGTACCAGGGGATGGCGGACGCCGCAGGCCACAGGGTCTCGCCCCCGTCCAGCCTCAGATAATACGCCGGCGTATCTTCCAGCGGCACGACGGTCGCCATCGAATACCATACCTTGTCCAGCGAATAGGCGTTGTCGTCGTTCAGACACGAGTTGCACGCCAGTGATACCGTGATGATTCCTGCACAGGCAAGAATCCTTTTTAATGTCTTCATATATCCATCTGTTTTAATAGTTCTACACCTTCCAAGATGAAAGTTTTCGGCCGAATGTTGCATGTCTGTTCCCTAAATTATGTTACATGACGGAAAATAGACTACTTTTGTCCCTTCAATCATAAAAGCAACGATTATGGAATCTTTTTCACACAGGCTTCCGAACGGGCTGCGGACGATACACCTGCCCACCCTTGCACCGGTAGCCTACTGCGGGCTGGCCGTCAACGCCGGCTCGCGCGACGAACAGCCGGGCGAAGCGGGACTGGCGCATTTCGTCGAGCACATGCTCTTCAAGGGCACGCACAGGCGCAAGGCATGGCACATCCTGAACCGGATGGAGTACGTCGGCGGCGAGCTGAACGCCTGCACCTCGAAGGAAGAAACGTTTCTGTATGCCACCTTTCTGGCCGCGGACTGCGAGCGCGCCCTGGAACTGATCGCCGACCTGGCCGTTCATTCCGTCTTTCCCGCCCGCGAGATCGTGAAGGAGCGGGAGGTGATTCTGGATGAAATCCGGTCGTATGAAGACAATCCCTCCGAGCTTGTCTTCGACGATTTTGAAAACATCCTCTTCGAGGGGCACCCGCTGGGACATCACATTCTGGGCGCCAAACGCTCGCTCGCCTCGTTCGACGGCGAATCGGCTCATGCTTTTGTCCGCCGCCACTACACGGCCGGCAACACGGTCTTTTTCTCGATGGGAAACATACCGCCCAAACGCATCGCGAGGCTGGCGGAAAAATACCTGTCGGAGATTCCTTCCCGTGCGGCGCCCTCCCGTTGCAGCGAAGAGCCGCCGCCGCTTCCGCTCCGGCCGTCGCCCTGCCTGAAAAGGAAAAAGACGCACCAGTCGCACGTCCTGACGGGCGGACGGGCGTTCGACATGTATGATGCAAGGCGCATCCCCCTCTTTCTGCTCAACAATATCCTCGGAGGGCCGGGAATGAACAGCCGGCTGAACGTCTCGCTGCGCGAAAAGGGCGGACTGGCCTATCAGGTGGAGTCCTGCATCACCTCCTACACGGATACGGGCGTCTTCTCCGTTTACTTTGGCGCAGCCCCCGGAAACCGGGAACGGGGACTCCGGCTGGTGGAAAACGAACTCCGCCGCCTGCGGGAGTGCCGGCTGAGCGACTTCCAGCTGTCGGCAGCCAAAAAACAGCTGATCGGACAACTGGGCATCGCGAGCGACCAGAAGGAAAATCTTTTTCTCGGCCTGGGAAAAACCTTCCTGCACCGGGATCGCTACGAGCCGCTGACGGAGGTCTTCCGCAAGGTGGACGGCGTGACCGCACAGCAGTTGCAGGACATCGCCAACGAACTGTTCGACCCCGAACGCCTCTTCACCCTGATATACGAATAATTCAAAGATTCAATAATTCAAAGATTCAAAGATTCAAAGATTCGCGCGGATTCAATGGATTTGGGCGTTCGGCCAAAGAAAAGGGCGCACCTCCCGGCACGCCCTTTTCAAATCATCATTCTTAATTCTTAATTCTTACTTCTTAATTCAATAGGCCGCTTTCGCTGTCCGGTTTCCGTTCACGACGACATACACCCCGTGGCCGTACAGCGGAATGTGCTGTTCGCCGGCTATCGCTTTGCCTTTGTAAACAGTCTGGCCTTGCATATTGTAGAGGCTAAGCAGTTCGCCCGGAATCAGGCCGCTTACCTTCAGACCGCCGTCCGCGGCGCGGGCGCTCAGGGCGGTCGACGCCACCTCTTCCGTGCCCGTCGGCATTTCCGTTGCCGCGATCACGGCGGTTTTGGCTGTCGTTGTCACGCTGCCGCCGCCGCCCGACAGCGATACGGTGAAGGTGAAGCTGCCGTTTGTGCCCGCCGGACTGCCGGATGTGCCCGCCACGGCCGGTACAAAACCGCTAACCGTTATATCGGCCGCCGTGACCGTGATGCCCGTGGCGCTCATGCCGGCAAGACGGTTGATCTGTTCCGCCAGCCATGTCTTGAGCGCCGCCGCCGTATTGGCGGTGGCCTGGTCTACCGTGATGCCCGTCATGCCGTTGATCAGTCCCTGCACGGCGGTGACCGCTTCGAGACCGGGGTTGCGGAAGGTGGCCGTGACCGTGACGCCGTAGGCCGGCATCGTGAACGTGCGGGTATTGCCCGTGCCGCCCAGGGCGACGGCCGTTGAGGGCGTACCGGTACGGCAGGCGGAAATGGCATTCAGGACATGGTTTGCAGCCGGTGAGACGGTGAGCGTGACGGTTTCGCCGGCCGTGGCGTAAGTCTTGTCGGTCGATACGCTGCCGCCGGTAAACGTGCCGATGCTGACGCTGTAAACGGGTGTACTGCTCCGCGTGACGGTGACGGTATAGGTCTTCGTTGTGCCGTCTTCGGCGGTAACGGTGACGGTAACGGTATTCGCGCCCGTATTCAGCGGAATCGTGCCGGCGCCGCTTACCGATGCGCCCGCATGGTTTTTCGTCGCCGTGACGGTGAGGCTCGAAACGCTGTTCGCTACCGCCGCCGTGTAGTTTACAACTGTCGGGCTAAAGGCCGGCGTCAGTGTTCCCGCGCTGAGGGCAAGGCCGGAGAGCGTCGCGTCGCTTGAGAGGGCAGACACCGTAATGGTGTGCGTCACGTCCGGGGCTGCGTTGTAGTTCGCGTCGCCCGCCTGCGAAGCCGTAATCGTCACCGTACCCGCGGATACAAGCGTCAGAAGGCCGACCGGCGTGACCGTGGCAACCGCCGGA
>JAITQL010000249.1 GCA_031288935.1 Tannerella sp. | reverse complement strand
ACGCGGCGACCGCGCGACATGCCGCCGACCGCACCGGCACCAACAAGGGGGCTTGCCCCCTTGCCGAACGTGGAGAGGCTACACATCCCGGAGGGATGGCAGATCGGTAGAAAACCGTTGTGCCGGCCATCTCGCATCCCGTACGGGATGCAACATCAACGGGCAATGGCTGTTTCTACCGAGCTTTCATTCCTCACGGAATGGCGACACGGCCATTGCCCGAACAACCGGCCGTCCACGCAAACGGCGGAAGGGCGTTGCCCTTCATGGCGGCTATGCCGGCGGGAAACCCCTAAATCCCCTGAAGGGGACTTTGCCCGTCATCGCAGGAACGTCCTTTTCCGCGCTGCCGCCCCGAATCTTTGAATCTTTGAATCTTTGAATCTTTGAATTTTTGAATTTCACAGCAGTCCGAAGTGCCGGAAGGCTTGTATGATGCCTTCGTCGTCGACCGGGGCGGTGGTATGGTCGGCAATGGCTTTCACTTCGTCGGAGGCATTGCCCATGGCCACGCCGAGGGCGACGTGCCTGAGCATGGGAATGTCGTTGCCTCCGTCGCCAAAGGCCATCGTCTCGCCGAGATCCAGGCCGTAACAGTCCAGTATCCGGTCGATGCCGGTTTGCTTGCTGACGCCGCGCACGTTCACGTCGGCAAAGAGGGGCGTCCAGCGAGTGGCGGCGCAATGGGTAAAGACGTGCTGCTCGAGGTAGCGGATCTTTTCGTCATCCTCCACGTAGGGGCAAAACTGGAAGACGTCTCCGCGGATCGTCACGTGCGGGTCTTCCACGCGCGGCAGCGGGACGTCGATCTGTCGCGCTATGGCTTCGACCGTCCCGTCCACGTAGTTGACGGTGATGGCGTCCTTCGGCATGAAGGCCACCGGGAAAGGGTCTTTTTCCAGGTAGCGCACCAGCGCGTCCAGGTCTTCCTGCGGCACGGGACAGGCGTAAATGACGTTGCGGCGGCCGGCATCGACGCAGTACGCGCCGTTGTAGGTGATGTATCCGTCGAACGGAATCCCGTCGAGCACGCCGATCATGGGCAGCATCCGCCCCGTTGCCACGAACAGTTTGATGCCCCTGTTCCGCAGGGCGGCGAGCGCCTGACGCAGGGCGGGCGATACGCAGTGGGTGTTGAAACTGACCAGCGTCCCGTCTATGTCGAAGAAAACAGCTTTTATCGGATTCATTCGTCTGTTCATTTATTTTCCTTCGCGGTAATCAAAAAACTTGATCAGCTTCCGGCTGGTCGGGGGGAGTTGCTTCTGGGCGATCAGCTCGACCGGTTCAAAGATGATGTCCGGCGCCACGCGAATCTTTGACCGGAAGAGGTCTTTGATCTGCTTTACGAAGGCATCGCTGTTGCTGTCGCTCCCCAGGCGGATGCTGATGCTGTCCGTCCCGATCGTATTCGTGTACACCTCGACGATGTAGTTCTTCACTTCCGGGATATTGTCCAGCACGTCGTACAGGGCCGGCGGATAGAGGGTGGTGCCCTTGTATTTGATCATCTGTCCCTTGCGTCCGATGACGGGGCCGAGGCGCAGGGAGTGGCGTCCGCAGGCGCAGGGCGCCTTGAAATGGCAGCAGATGTCGCCCGTCTTGAAGCGCAGGAGCGGCATGCCTTCCACACCCAGCGTCGTCACGGTGATTTCGCCCGGTTCGCCTTCGGGCACCGGCCGGTTCCGGTCGTCCAGAAACTCTACGATCGTCAGGTCGGGTTTATGATGCGCGCCGCACTGTTTTTCACATTCCATGAACGAGGACTGCATCTCGGTGGATGCGTAGTTGGAGTAGAGCAGGAGTTCCGGCCAGAGGGAGTGAATCTTTTCGCCGAGGATGCTGTACGCATGTTCGTTGGTGCGCAGGCTCTCGCCGACGCAAACGGCTCTCTTGAGCGACGAATGGCGGTAGTCGATTCCCCGTGCCCGTGCAAATTCAACCAGTTTCAGTATGAAGGACGGAACGCATACGCATACCGTCGGATGAATCCGCTGAATCAGGTTCCACTGCAATTCCGGTATCCCGTTTCCCGAACGGATGATGCCCGAACCGAAGCGGAAACTGCCGAACAGACTGGCCAGTCCGGCCATGAAGCAGCGGTCGTTCGTCACCATCAGCTGCAGGATGTCGTCCGGACGGCAACCGCAAATCCGGTAGGAAAGGTATTCGCTCAGGGCGAGCCGCTCCAGGTCGGAGCGGGTCAGGGCAAACGTGACCGGCTCGCCCAGCGTGCCCGACGTCGTCACGTAGTCCAGCACCCCGGCGGGCGGCACGCAGAGAAAATCGGCATTGTGCAGCTGCAAGTCCTGTTTGGCGGTCACGGGGATTTGCTGCAGGTCTTCGATGTGCCTGATGCCGGAAACGTCGATCTTTTCTCTTGCAAACAATTTCCTGTAATAAGGCGAATGTGTTTGAACGCAGGCCAGCGTTTTTGCCAGTTCCGCCTCCTGATATGACTTTATCCGTTGCGGAGGGAGATATGGAAGCTCTTCACTTTTCATTGTCGAATGGGTTTGTTTCTTTTTTATTTCGAGGGGGCAAAGATACAAAATCCCGGCTTCGGTCGCGTACTGTTCACGGAAAAGAAATACCTTTGCGGGGTAAATCAATCGGAGGAATTTGAATATGAAGGTATTCTCAATACATCTGCCGGAGAGGAGGAGCGATGGATAACCGTCCGGTAAAGACCCCGTCGCCGTATCTTTCGCTGGCGCCGGTCGTGACGCTGGTCGGATTGCTGTTCATTACCATCCGCGTCTTCGGCAGCGATACGCTGAACGGCGCCAGCCAGATGGCGCTGCTGATTGCGACGGCCGTCTGCAGCCTGCTGGCCGTCACGTGCTGCGGCGTGCGGTGGAAAGCCATCGAGACGGCAATCGTGCATCATATCACAAGCGTTTCTTCAGCCCTGCTGATTCTGCTGCTTATCGGCGCGCTGTCGGGCAGCTGGATGGTGAGCGGCGTGACCCCCACGCTGATTTACTATGGCGTGCAGCTCATCCACCCGGATGTTTTCCCGGCATCGACGTGCGTGATCTGCGCGTTCGTTTCGCTGATGACCGGCAGTTCGTGGACGACGGTGGCGACCATCGGCATTGCGCTGGCCGGCATCGGCAGGGTACAGGGCTTCGGCGAAGGATGGATTGCCGGCGCCATCATTTCGGGCGCGTATTTCGGCGACAAGATTTCGCCTCTTTCCGACACCACCGTGCTGGCGTCGTCCATCACGGGCACGCCTCTCTTCCGTCACATCCGCTACATGCTGATTACGACGGTTCCGTCCCTGGCCATCGCCCTGCTGATTTATCTGGCGGCCGGTTTTTTCCACGAATCCGCCCCGTCCGCAGCCATCGACACGTTCACGGAGGCGCTGAAACAAACCTACCGCATTTCTTTCTGGCTGCTGCTGGTTCCGGTACTGATGGGCGTCCTGATCGTGCGGAAAGCGCCGCCCCTCATCACGCTGTTTGCCTCCGTGATGGCCGCCGGCGTGGCGGCGCTTGTGTTTCAACCCGGCGTGCTGCGCCAAATCGCCGGAGCGGAAACGTCCGGCCTTGCCGCGCTTTACAGGGGGGCGCTGCAGTCGTTCTACGGCCCTACGCAGATGCACACGGGCAATGTCACGCTGGACGGACTGACGGCCACGCGCGGCATGGGCGGGATGCTGAATACCGTCTGGCTGATCATTTGCGCCATGTGTTTCGGCGGCGCCATGATGGCCAGCGGCATGATGACCGGCCTCACGTCCGTTTTCCTGCGCTGCATGAAACGGCGGACGGGCATGGTGGCATCCACTGTCTTTTCGGGACTGTTCCTGAACATTTGCACGGCCGACCAGTATCTTTCCATCATCCTGACCGGAAACATGTTTAAACACATCTTCCGCCAAAAGGGGTATGAAAGCCGGCTGCTGAGCCGCACCATCGAAGACGGCACCACCGTGACATCGCCGCTGATCCCCTGGAACACGTGCGGCATGACGCAGTCCGCCGTGCTCAATATCTCGACCGCAGCCTATCTGCCGTATTGCTTTTTCAACCTCCTCAGTCCGCTGATGAGCATCCTGGTTGCGTGCACCGGATATAAAATAAGGAAGACCGAAGGGACGGAGGGAATGAAGAATGATGAAATGTAAGGAATCATACTGCCGAACGCTCATTCCTTACGGAACAGGATACTTTCCCGCTGCCATTGCTTCCAGCATTGAACTTTTGAACTTTTGAACTTTGAACTAATGAAAAAAGACTATCTTTGCCCGTCAAAATAGTACAAACTAAAATCAATCTTGATATGATGAAATATATAATCAGTCTGCTATGCTTTATGATACTGTGTCCCTTGCAGGCACAGTTACGGTATGATTTCGACCTTGTCCGTTCGGCGGCCTCCTCCCGAATCACACACGATACGAAATGGTCGGAGACCTTTCAAAAGGATGTGCTGCAAGTGAAAGCCGATGAAAACGGCAGCGCCCTGTCGCTGGCCATGAACGGGGACATCGACTGGGGAAAACTGAAATACATGGTTTGCGAAGTGTATCATCCGAATGAACACACCGTCCTGTTGAATATTTGCCTGTTCCGGCAGGGCGAACCGGCGTCGGGCGTTCCCTGGCTGTACTGTTCCGTCGCCGTGTTGCCCAAACTGAAGACGCAGGTCATTTTCCCGCTCGAATATCTTTCGGCACAGCGTATTTTCCTGCCCCGCTTTCCGCGCCAGTTGAAGGGCGTCCTGACGGGCAACCGGATCGAACCGCAGGACATTGCCGGTATGGCTCTCCAGTTCTTTCCCGCCATGTCGCCCCTGTTTACTCCGTCGGTCGAGATCGCCTCCGTCTATCTGACGGATGAACTGCCGGCGAATTACGGGGCGCCGCAGCAGAAATACGTCGACCGCTTCGGACAGTGGACGATGCGCGACTGGCCCGGCAAAATCAGGGACGAAGCCGAATTGAAACAAAAGATGACGCAGGTGGAAAAAACGGCGGCCAGGGCAGCCTTCCCCAAAGGCTGGAGCCGCTATGGAGGGTTGAAAGCCCTCCGCTTCGATGCAACCGGCTTTTTCAGGGTGCAGCACGACGGAAAGCGGTGGTGGTTTGTAGACCCCGAAGGGTATGCCTTTCTGAGCACGGGGGTCAACTGCATCACCTCCGGCCAGTCCGGCGTCTACGACGGAATGGAAGACCTGCTGGAATGGATGCCCGACCGTAACGGGCAGTTTGCTTCGATTTATGAAAACAGGGATCAAAAGCGCATTGACTATTTCAAGGCCAACCAGATGCGGGTGTACGGCGACGAGTGGCTCGACAAGTGGCTGGCGACTACGCCCGGCCTGATGAAGAAGTGGCGTTTCAATACCGTCGGGAACTGGGGCGACCGCGGCTTTGCGCAAAAAAGCGGACTGCCCTACGTCTATCACATGGGCGAAATACCGGTGACGGACATCCGCCTCTACCGCGACTTCCCGGACGTCTTCAGTCCCGAATACCGACAGCTGGCGGCCGGTTACGTACAGCAGCTGGCGGCGGCCAAAGACGACGCGCTGCTGATCGGGTACTTCCTGTGCAACGAACCCAAATGGGCGTTCGGCGACAACGTACTCGCCTACGAGATGTTCGCCACGCCGCAGGCAAGCTATACGAAACTGAAGCTGGTTGCCTGGCTGAAGGAGAAGTATCCGCAGGTGGACGCTTTCAATGCGGCGTGGAACCTGTCCTGTGCCTCCGTCGACGAGCTGCTGTTGCATACCTTCAAGCGCTATCCGTCGGAGACGTCGGAAAAGGACTTTCGCGCATTTACCGCAATAATGGTCGAAGAATGGATACGGATCGTCTGCGAGGAGGCGAGGAAAGCAGACCCGAATCACCTGAACCTGGGGATGCGCTATGCGTGGATCAGCAGCGACGTGCTGGTGAAGCCGGCACGCCATTTCGACGTATTGTCGATGAGCGCCTATACCGCTCCCGTTCCTCCGCCGACGGAGGAGATTTCCCGCATCAGCGGTCGACCGGTACTGCTGAGCGAGTGGCACTTCGGAAGCGCGCTGGACGGCAACCTGCCCACAAGCGGCCTGCAAACCGTTATCTCGCAGGCGGAGCGGGGCAAAGCGTACCGGACGTATGCCGAAAACGGCTTCTCCCGTCCCGAAATCATCGGCATGCACTGGTTCCAGTGGACGGATCAGGCCTTGCTGGGACGCGGCGACGGCGAAAACTATAACATCGGACTGCTGGACGCCTGTTCGCTGCCCTATCCCGAACTGACGGAAGCCGCCCGCATTGCGCACGAGAACATGTACGAACTGGCGCTGGGACGAAAGAAACCGTATTTCTTCCAGCTCACGCCTACGCCGACCATCAAGGCGCAGGAATAAATGGAATGGAGCATGGAGCATGAATTTTTGAACTTCAGATTCCATCATGCTCCATGTTCCGTTCACAAAAAGTAATGGGGTCATTCGATACGATGCAAACCGGTCTCTTTTTTAACATCTCCTTTTTGTGGCCAGGTGTAAGTATCGGATTCATGGTGTATCGCACAACTATGTGCGGTACGCCATACGACCCGCTTTCGGACGGCACGCCGTCCCGCAATCCTTCCCGCACGAAACCCCTCCCCCGCCCCGATAAACGGTTGGTTATATCTTGTATTCTTTGTGAACGGGATACAGGGATCGACCCTATCGTCGTGATTTCAAAAAACGATTCTCCTCTGTCCGGCGCGCGTATCGAAGCCAGACGGTGTGCCGTGCGCTTTCGCACGACACGCCGACGTCCCGCTTCTATCCGAATATGTATTGCTTCTTACCGGCAATACCGTTCAATTTGAATAATTGCCATATTCAAACAGGGCGACTGCTTTGCGAAGAGCGGCCGTCATTATC
>JAITQL010000222.1 GCA_031288935.1 Tannerella sp. | reverse complement strand
GATTTAAAATACAATGTTCAAGATACATTCTCGAATCTTTGAATTTTTGAATCGTTGAATCGTTGAATTTTCTTCAATCTGCGAATCGAACGAGTGCATTCCAAGGCACATTCTCGAATCTTTGAATTTTTGAATCATTGAATCTTTGAATTTTCTTATACCGTCATGATGTTCATTTGCTGGCGCACGGATTCTTCGTGAATTTCCTTCAGGATTTTCTCGATGAAGTCGGGATTCATGTCCAGGGCGACGGCCGCTTTCGTGCGGTTTTCCAGAATCTCGCCGTAGCGCGGTGTTTGCAGAATGGGCATGTTGTGCTCCATCTTGTAAATGCCGATTTCGCGCGAAATGCGCATGCGCTTGGCCAGTAACTCGAGCAGACTTTCGTCGATGCCGTCGATCTGGCGGCGCAACTCGGACAGATTCTCCGTCGTCTGCGTCGAATCGCGAATCACGAGCAGATTGAGGACGTAATCCAGCACGTCCGGCGTAATTTGCTGCGCGGCGTCGCTCCACGCCTCGTCGGGGTTGCAGTGCGACTCGATAATCAGTCCGTTGAAGTTCAGTTCCATCGCCTGCTGACAGAGCGAGGCGATCAGCTCGCGCTTTCCTCCGATGTGACTTGGATCGCAGAAGATGGGCAGCTGCGGGTAACGGCGGTGCAGTTCAATCGGGATGTGCCACAGCGGGAGGTTGCGGTAAATCTTTTTGTCGTAGGAACTGAATCCGCGGTGAATCACGCCCAGGCGTCGAATGCCGGCGCCGTACATGCGCTGGATGGCTCCGATCCAGAGTTCCAGGTCTGGATTGACGGGATTCTTGATCAGCACCGGAATGTCGGTGCCTTTCAGGGCGTCGGCCAGATCCTGCATCATGAAGGGGTTGGCGGTGGAGCGGGCGCCGATCCATAGAAGGTCGATGCCGGCTTTCAAGGCCTCGAACACGTGGTCGCGCGTGGCCACTTCCGTTGCCACGTACATGCCGGTCTGCTCCTTGACGCGCTTGAGCCACGCCAGCCCGATGGAGCCGACCCCCTCGAAGCCGCCGGGCTTGGTGCGCGGCTTCCATATGCCGGCACGAAAAATACGGATGCCCTTGGCCGCCAGACTGCGGGCGGTAGACAACACTTGCTCTTCCGTCTCCGCACTGCACGGGCCGGAAATCACCACCGGCCGCTGGTCGCGCACGCCGGGTAATAAAACTGACTGTAATTCCAATGTTTCCATCTTTCTTTTTACTTTACATTATTATATATACAATTTTCGGATTTGAATCTTACGGTTGCCGGAGCTGTTGAATCCGGCGGAGCGCCCCGGCCAGCGTTTCGACGGGGCAGCAGAGTGAAAGGCGCACGTAGCGGTCGCCTGCCGGACCGAATACGAACCCGGGCGTGATGAATACGCCGGCTTCATACAGCACGGTGTCGGCCAGGGCTTCGCCGCTCGCGGCCGCGTCGGGAATTTTTCCCCAGAGGAACATGCCCGCCTGCCGTTCGTCGTACCGGCAGCCCATTGCCTGCATGATCTGCCCGGCCAGGTCTCGCCGGCTGCGATACGTCCGGTTGATTCCCTCGTACCATTCCGCCGGCGCCGCCAGCGCTTCCGCCACGGCCGACTGCATGGGGCCGAACTGCCCCGAATCGACGTTGCTCTTCACCTTCAGCACCCACTGCACGAACTGCGCGTTCGAGGCCAGCATCGCCATCCGCCAGCCGGGCATGTTGTGCGCCTTGCTCATCGAGTTGAGTTCGATACAGATTTCCTTGGCGCCCGGCAGGCTCAATATGCTCAGCGGACGGTCGTTCAGGATAAAACTGTACGGGTTGTCATGACAAATCACGATGCCGTGCCGCCGCCCGAAGTCCACCAGCTTCGCAAACAGTTCAACGCTGGCGGCGGCGCCGGTCGGCATGTGGGGATAGTTCGTCCACATCAGCTTTACGCCGCGTAAATCCATCCGCTCCAGCCCGTCAAAGTCGGGCTGCCAGCTGCGGGATTCATCCAGCGTGTACGCGAGCGGCCTCGCGCCGACCAGCGCGCTTACGGAGCGATAGGTGGGATAACCCGGATCGGGCACCAGCACGCCGTCGCCGGGATTCAGAAACGCCAGCGACACGTGCAAAATGCCTTCCTTGGAACCGATGAGCGGCTGAATTTCCGTCTTCGGATCCAGTTCCACGCCGTACCACCTGCGATACCATCCGGCAAAACCTTCGCGCAAGGCCGGTATGCCCACATAAGGCTGGTATCCGTGCACATGCTCCTTCCGCGCCTCCCGGCACAGGACGTCGACGGCCTGCCGCGACGGCGGCAAGTCCGGACTCCCCACGCCCAGATTGATCACCTGCTTGCCGGCGGCGTTCATGTCCGCTATTTCCCTGAGTTTTCTCGAAAAATAGTATTCGCTCACCGTGGCCAGCCGTTCAGCCGGCCGCACCTTACACACTTTGTCTTCCTTCTGCATATTCTCCTAAAATTTTCAAGTCTTTCGTCAAGGGAAGAATGGCATCCAGCGCCTGTTTGTATCGAAGATAATCGGTATAGCTCAGGTCGATGTAGAACATGTATTCCCACTCGCGGCCAATGATGGGAAGCGACTGGATTTTTGTCAGGTTCATGTCGTAGAACGACAGAATGGTGAGCGCCTTCGACAGGCTTCCGGAGGCATGGGGGAGGGCGAAGACCAGCGAGGCCTTGTTTTTCACGACCCCTGCCAGTAATTCCTCCGCCCTCCAGCGATCGGCGATGGCCAGGAAACGGGTGTAGTTGCGCTTGTTCGTTTCAATACCTTCGGCCAGCGCTTCCAGACCGTAAATCTCCGCCGCCTGCCTGCTGCACACCGCCGCGTGCCCTTTCAGACGGTTTTCCGCAATCCGGCGGGCGCTCACGGCCGTGTCTTCCATTTCCACCAGCCGTACACGCGGCATCGCGTCCAGGAAATCGCCGCACTGCATCAGGGCGATGGGATGCGAGTCGACTTCTTCTATCTCCTGCAGCGTCGTGCCGGGCAACGCCGAAAGCGTGTGCGAGATGCGCAACTTGTATTCGCCCACGATGACGCAGCCGCTCTCGCGTATCAGTTCATGATTCTGCAACAGACTGCCGGCGATCGTATTTTCAATCGCCATCAGCCCGGTCACGGACGGATCGTTCCGCACGCACCGGACAACGTCTCTGAATGTGTTGCAACCTGTGATTTCAATCCCGTCGCCTTCGTAATACTGACGGGCGGCAATGTCGTGATACGAGCCGATTATCCCCTGAATCGCTACTTTCTTCTTCATCATGCTTCATTTTTTATCATTGTTGTTCCGTAAAAAAAAATCCCGCCGTTTGTTTACGGCAGGACTTTCTATTCTTTCTATTGACGGTTCGACTTTTTCGTCGTCAACTTTCTACATACAAACTCCTGCCTTTACTTTGCGAAAATAGAAGTAAAAGTAGAAATAATAATATGCAAAAAGGAACTGTCTCATCGTGCAATCTGTTTTTTGTTTGATTTCGGCGGCAAATATAGTGCTTTTTATTAACTCCGCATGAAAAAACGGATTTTTTATTGCAGGAGGGCTGTTTTTTCTCCGTCCGAAGCCGTCCGCACGCCCGTTTTTTCGGGATTTCGCCCGGCAAGCGGAGAAAAGAACCGCCGAACTACGATGTGCTTTGGGGATTTTCCGCGTGTCCGGATTCGGCCAGCAACTTCCGCAGTTCAACGATTTCCCTGTCCTTTTCCTCAAGTTCCCTCGCTTGTTCTTCGAGGGCTTTCCCCTTTTCTTCAAGCGCCTTCTCCTGTTCTCTGAGCGCCTTCTCCTGTTTCTCAAGCAATCTATCCTTTTTTCCAACCAGATCATCCAGGGTTAATGACGCCTGATACTCATTCTCCATCTTCCGGCGTATCCGGGCGTCGGCGGCGCAGTAATTCAGCACGTCCGTAATCTGCCGGACGTCTTCGTCTGCCCTGATGTCATGCGAATACTCCTTGTACCTTCCCGTGTCGTCGATGAAATGATCCTGTTCAAAAACACTCAGCAGCCTGTCCAACTGCGTTCGATAGCGTCCGGTGATACGCCGCACCTGAACCACGTAACAGTCGTGCGTCAGGCCTTCCACGAAAGGACTTTTGCGGGCAATCACCGTTCCGTTTACCATGTCTATGTAATTGCGGTCTACCTTGATGCAGGCCGTTTCGATTTCCGGCAACTTGAAGCCTAAAATATAAATGGTAATGATGGGCAGCGCCTCCGGACAGTCGTCCGCCATATCCTTGCGTCGGTACTGTCCGGCCAGATATTCGCGGAAACGCATGATGTCCGTCGGATGATTCGACTTCTGCATCTCGATCAGCACCTTTTTGAACGCTCCGTCTTCGGTCTGGACGGTTGCCACAAAATCAATCTGGAGAATCCTGACCGGCGGCGCTCCGGCGGCGCGTCTGACCACGCGGGATACTTCCTTCGACTTGAAATCTACCGCCGTCACCGTCTGCTCCAGCAACGTGCCGATGAAAAACTTGGCGACGCGCTCGTTTTCCATCAAATACTTGAACACCGTGTCGTAGATCGGATTGGCAATCACAATCGACGCGTGCTTTTTTTCTCTTTTCCCGTTCATGACCTTTTATAATTTGCAATGAATGTGTGGCAAATATACGGAAAATATGGAAACACCGGATTTAAAACTGTGTTCCCCGTGTTCGGAGGCGTGCGGACGGAGCCTGTTCTTAGGGGTTTTCGGGAGAGATTCGTTATTCGGGCAAAACAAAAAATCACGTACAATGAAGTCTTTTTTATACGTTGCGTTATTCACGCTCTTCGCGTCGACAACGAGTATCCGTTTGCAAGGACAGCCGCTGGCCGGCACGGATGACCTGGGACGCACCCTGTTGCAAAACAGCGCCGTGGGAGACCCCAAACCCAACCGGCAAGTAGGCATTTTCTATTTCCTTTGTCTGACCGATCCCGACGATCAGGGTTGTGCGACGTATGTTCCGCATGACGCATGGGACTTGACGGAGATCGCAGCCCGGCATCCCGAAGCGCTGGAAGATTCCGACAGCGAACACTGGGGAAAGCCGAAAACACATACGATTTATTTCTGGGGAAAGCCGATCTGGGGGTATTACCGCTTCGACGACGCATGGGCGACGCTGAAAAACATGCAGCTGCTGACGGATGCCGGAGTGGATTTCCTGATCTTCGACACCAGCAACGGCCCGATCTATCCGCGCACGGCGAACGTGGTCATGACCGCGCTCGATGCCATCCGCGCACAGGGAAAAAACCCGCCCAAGGTAGTGTTTTACACCTCGACCTCGTCGCCGAAAGCCATGCAGGACGCCTGGGAGATGTGCTACAAGCCCGGCGCGCCCTTCCGGCATCCCGACTGCTGGCTTTACGTGGACGGCAAACCGCTGATCGTAGGCCGCAAAAATGAAATAAAAGGGACTGAGTTTGAAAACTTTTTTACCTTCCGCGAAGCGCGCTTCCCCCGCGAGGGAACGAAAACCGACGCCTGGTCGTGGATTTCCTTCTCGCGTCCTCAACACGTGGACTACAACGCGCGCGGCGAGGCGGAAATGATCAGCGTCTCCGTTGCGCAGCACGTCAACTGCCACACCGGATTCGGCGGATCGGCGTTCTACGGGAGCCGCGAAAACCGCGGACGCAGCTACCGCAACGGCTCGCACGGCCATCCCGACAAAGACATCTTTTACGGATACAATATCCAGGAGCAGTGGGATTACGCCCTGACGCAACAGGCGCCGTTCGTTTTCGTGACCGGATGGAACGAATGGATCGTTACCAAGGCGCCCGGTACGGACGACAATCCCAAACATGTCAACTTCTTCGACCAGGCCAGCCCCGAATACAGCCGCGACATCGAACCCACGCTTACGGCCGGTCTCAAGGACAATTACTACATGCAGTTGGTGAACAACATCCGGCGATACAAGGGCATCGAAGACTGCCGGCCTCCCGCGCCCCGGCTGACGGTGGCTTCCCTCGACGACTGGAACGGGGTGGATACGGCCTACACGGACTATACGGGCGATACCCGTGCGCGCAACCATCCCGGCGTACCGCAGCCCGTTGTTTACACCAACCGTACCGGGCGCAACGACTTCCATGTGCTGAAAAATGCCTGGGACGACCGCTGCGTCTACTTCTACGCCGAAACGACGGCGGCGCTTACGCCGGTCGAGGGCGACAACTGGATGCGGCTGTACCTCGATACCGACCGGCAGCACGATACCGGATGGCAGGGGTATGATTACCGGGTGGTGAAGGGAAATACGCTGCAACGCTACGCCGGCGGAGCGTGGGAAACGGTGTGCGCCGCAGAGTTCCGGACGGACGGGAACCGGCTGATGATCGCCGTGCCGCGGAAGGATACGCAGATGCAGGATTTCATCGACCTTGAATACAAATGGTCGGACAACATGCAGGAGGAAGACCCGCTGGACTGGTACGTAAACGGCGACTGCGCTCCGGGCGGACGCTTCAACTGCATTTACCGCCCGGCGCTCCGGGAATACAGCATCGCCCGGTACGGGGCGAAGACGGACGGAGAAACGGACAACAACATGCTCTTCGAGCGCGTCATTGATGCGATCTACTTTCAGGGGGGCGGCGTGATACACGTGCCCGCCGGACGTTACCGCGCCGACTGGCTGTTCATGAAGCCCGGCGTGGAACTGCATCTGGAAAAGGGCGCCGTCATGGTGGGGAACGTCGCCGGCAAACGGGCGCCGCTTCGCTGCACGCAGGGAAGCATTACGGGCGAGGGCGCGGTGGAAGGCTATGAAATCGACGGCCGCGTAGAGGTACAAACCCGCCTCTGCACCGTGAAAGGCGTTTCGGAATAATGAATTTACCTTTAAATATAAATAAGATGAACAGGATGAAGAAAACAAGGCTTGTCAGTTGCCTGCTTGTCGGCTTGATTGCCGTGCAGGCCTTTGCGCAGGAGAAAAAGCCCCTGCAATTCAATCGCGCCGGAAAATTCCGGATCGCACAGTTTACCGATCTGCACTGGACGCACGGCTCGCCCAACTGCGAAACGACGGCCGCCGTCATACGCGACGTCCTGAAGACGGAGAAGCCGGATCTGGCCATCGTGACCGGCGACGTCGTGTGGGAAAAGCCCGAACGCGAGCCGTGGGCGGTCATTGCCCGCCTGTTCGAGGAAGCGGAAACGCCCTTCGCCGTGGTGCTGGGAAACCATGACGCCGAGTCGAGCACGCTCATTTCACGCTCCGAAATCTTCGACCTCCTCAGCCGCTCGCCCTGGTTCGTGGGCGAGAAGGGGCCGGAGGACATCCACGGCTGCGGCAATTACGTGCTGACCGTCCGCGGGGCAAAGGCGAACGCAAAGACCGCCGCGCTGCTGTATTTCCTCGATTCCAACGCATACCCTTCCAATCCGCGCTTCGGCACGTACGCACCGGTCTATTTCGACCAGATCCGGTGGTATCGCACGACCAGCGACCGGTTTACGGCCGGGAACGACGACACGCCCTATCCCGCGCTGGCTTTCTTCCACATCCCCCTGCCGGAATACCGCGAACCGCTACTCCGCAAGGAATACGCCGGACATGGCCCGACGGGCGGCGGCAGAGGCGGTAGCGGCGGCAGCGGCGCCGTCAACACGGGTCTCTTCGCCTCCATCCTGGAAAAGAAGGACGTGATGGGCCTTTTTGTCGGACACATCCACGGCAACGACTACATCGGGATTGAAAAGGAAATCGCCCTTGCCTACGGCCGCAAGACCGGCGAGGACGGCGGCGGGAACCTGCCGCGCGGCGCACGCATCATCGAACTGTTCGAGAACGAGCGGGTGTTCGACAGCTGGATCCGTACGCGGCAGACGAAGGAGCTGGTGTTTCACTATCCCTCCGGCATCTCGTCCGTCGACGAGGAAACGATGACCTATCTGCCCGCCCAAAAGGTCAGTCCCCGCAAACAGGGCGTCGGATACACCTTTTACGAAGGCGACTTCCAGTCCGTCGATCAAATCGCCGCCGCGCACGAAGTCGGCCGGGGCATCCTCCCGGCGTTTTCCGTCGACAACGCGCCGGCGGAAGACCGCTTTGCCTACGACTTCAAAGCGTGGATACGCATACCCAAGCGGGGTGTCTACCACTTTTATACCGCGGCGGACGACGGCTCGCGCTTCCTGATCGACGGCCTTGCGGTGATCGACACGACTGCCCGCCACGCGAGCGCCAAAGTCGCTCTCGAAGCCGGTTTCCACGATCTGCGCGTGCTCTACTTCGAGAAAAACGGCGGAGAGTTCCTCGAAGTCTCCTTCGAAACACCAACCCTCCGAAGACAACCCATTCCGAAAAAATGGCTCTTCGTGAGGGAATGAAGAAGTAAGAATTAAGAATTAAGAGTTATGATTACTCTTGAAGCAGATGTATTTTCGGAGTGAAACACGGTTCCTGCAACTGTAAAAAGCATGTTTTCAAGGAATGAAGAAGTAAGAATTAAGAATTAAGAATTATGATTACCCTTGAAACAGATGTATTTTCGGAGTGAAACACGGTTCCTGCAACTGTAAAAAGCATGTTTTCGACGCAAAACATGCTTTTTATAATTCCAGAAAGTATATTTTCGATGTAAAATACCGATTCTTACAACTGGATGGAATATATTTTCGGATGAAAATGCCCTGCTGAAATTTTCAGAAACGTATTTTCGGGTGAAAATGCTCTGCTGAAATTTTCAGAAGCCTGTTTTCGGGTGAAAATGCCCCGCTGAAATTTTCAGAAGCGTATTTTCGGGTGAAAATGCCCTGCTGAAATTTTCAGAAACGTATTTTCGGGTGAAAATGCCCCGCTGAAATTTTCAGAAGCCTGTTTTCGGGTGAAAATGCCCTGCTGAAATTTTCAGAAACGTATTTTCGGGTGAAAATGCCCCGCTGAAATTTTCAGAAACGTATTTTCGGGTGAAAATGCTCTCCTAAAAATTTTAGAAGCATGTTTTCGGGTGAAAATGCTCTCCTAAAAATTTTAGAAGCGTGTTTTCGGATGAAAATGCTCTCCTAAAAATTTTAGAAGCGTGTTTTTCGGATGAAGAAGTATCTAATCG
>JAITQL010000179.1 GCA_031288935.1 Tannerella sp. | reverse complement strand
AAACCGGCTCTACATGGATGCCCGCGGAGGCGTATGGGCGGCTACACGCGGCGGTATTGCCTATATAAAGGATACCCGCTACCCGGAACAGTTTGAATTGTATAGCGATAAACAGGGATTGTCGGAAAATCATGTGTGCACCATTCAGGAAGACAAGGCGGGAAACATCTGGACAAGTACATACAACGGCATTTCTTTTCTGAACAGGGAAAAACAGACATTCGACAATTACGACCACCGCGACGGCGACGGCGTTCCTGTCGGTGTTTTTATTTTAGGCTCTGCCATCACTTCCGACGGCACAATCTATTTCGGCTCGTTGAACGGCGTCTGTTGTTTTAATCCGGCGGAGGTAAGCGTAAACCGGCAGGTAGCGCCCATTCAAATCCTCGAATGTAAAGGATTCAACAGACAAACCGAATGCCGGAGTGAAGAGTTTACGATTCCTTCGGCAAACGGAAATATCAACTTGCGCTATCATCAAAATTCTTTCCGCATATCCTTTTCCGTACCCGATTATTCCCAAAACCAACAGGTCGAATACGCCTATATGAGGGAGGGTTTGGATGATGTATGGTACAGCACGCAAGGGGAAAACCACATTACTTTCCGCAATATTTCTCCCGGCGAATACACGTTCAAGGTAAAGGCAAGGCTGAAAAACCGGGACTGGGACGAATCGCATATCACGACAATGGACGTGAACATACATCCTCCGTTATGGCTTGCATGGTATGCCAAGCTGTTTTACACTATTGCCGTTTGCCTGTTGATTTATGCGTCGCTGCGGTTTTATAAACGCAAACTGAATCTGGAAAGTTCATTGGAACTCGAAAAGCAAAACAGCCGCAACGAACAGGAACTCAATCAGGAACGCCTGCGCTTCTATACCAACATCACCCACGAACTGCGTACTCCGCTTACGCTGATACTCGGTCCGCTGGAAGATTTGCTGAACGATACGAATCTGCCGGTTCATTACAACAGTAAAATCAAACTTATCCACGACAGCGCGTCCCGCTTGCTTAACCTGATCAATCAGATGCTGGAGTTCCGGAAAACCGAAACGCAAAACCGCCGTCTGACGGTTGCGAAAGGTGATTTGGGCAACTTGGTGACGGAGGTGGGCTTGCGTTACAAAGAACTGAACCGGAACGACAAAGTCAAAATCCACGTAGCCATCGAAACGGAAGCGACAGCGCTTTATTTCGATGCGGACGTGATTACGACGATCTTGAACAATCTCTTGTCGAATGCCGTTAAATACACGCCGGAAGGTGAAATCCGGCTTACGCTGTCGTCCGTTGCCGAAAAGGACAAGCAATATACGGAAATCCGGGTGAGCGACACCGGTTATGGAATCAATCCGCAAGATTTGCCGCACATCTTCGACCGCTATTATCAGGCAAAAAGCAAATATCAGGCTTCCGGTACGGGAATCGGACTTGCTCTGGTTAAATCGCTGGCTGATTTGCATCACGGAACGCTTCATGTAGAAAGCCGGGAAAACAAGGGAACCACATTCAAATTCCGCATCCTGACGGAAAACACTTATCCCGATGCGCTGCACAAGGAAACGAAAAAAACGTCACCCGCACCGGAAACGGGTAAAAAAGAAGAAGATACGGATTCACGTTTACAGATACTTGTTGTAGAAGATAACGATGATATCCGCGAATACATCGCGTCCTCGTTCTCTTCAAATTACACGGTCACAACGGCGACCAACGGTCAGGAAGGTTTGGAACTGGCACAAAAACAGATTCCCGACATCATCATCAGCGACATCATGATGCCCATCATGGACGGTATAGAATTTTGTCGCGCTGTAAAGGAGGATGTGAGAACAAGCCATATTCCGGTTGTCCTGCTAACGGCAAAAGATTCCATTCAGGATAAAGAGGAAGGTTATGAAAGCGGCGCCGATTCGTACCTCACCAAGCCTTTCAGTTCAAAGCTATTGCGCAGCCGTGTCCAAAATCTGCTGGAATCGCGCCGGAAGCTGGCGCGGCAAATAACCAGCCAGACAAAGAAAGTAAAACCGGACAAAGGCGAAGCGCCGTTGAGCCTTAGTAAACAGGATAAAGAATTTCTGCTGAAACTGACAACCATCATAGAAGAAAACCTGACGATGGAAAAACTCGACGTAGCCTTCTTGGAAAAGAAAATGAACATGAGTCACTCCACTTTCTACCGGAAAGTGAAAGGGTTGACCGGCATATCCGCCAATGAATTTACCCGCAACGTCCGGCTCTAGAAGAGTATGCAACTGCTTTTGAGCGGCAAGTACAATGTCTCCGAAGCCGCCTACGCGACCGGATTCAACGATTTGGCATATTTCCGCGAATGTTTCAAGGAAGAATACGGCATGTCGCCATCCGAATATCTGAAACACGACAAAAACCAGCAATATTGACAGGCAACGCCAACCCATTTCACAAATTCATTTACGGATGAATCACACTCCTTGCACAAGTCACAAATTACGGGGGGGTTGCGTCAGTTGCACGCCTTGCATTCGCCACACCGCGCCAGTTCGCCGCGGAAACGTTTCTCTACAAGTCGAATCAACCGGTCTTTCAACGCTTCGAGCCGTACCTGCTCCAGTACCTCCGACACGAACGCCACGCTTAACATCAACCGCGCGTCGGCATACGACAGCCCGCGGGTCTGCATGTAAAACAGCGCCTGCTCGTCCAGTTGCCCCGTCGTCATGCCGTGTGAACACTTTACGTCGTCGGCATAAATCTCCAGCTGCGGCTGGCTGTACATCCGCGCCTCGCGACTGGCGCTCAGGTTGCGGTTCGTCTGAAAGGCCTGCGTTTTCTCCGCGCCCGGAGCCACGTAGATCCGGCCTCTGAAGATGCCCGTCGCCCGATCGTTCAGCACGTTTTTGAACAGTTCGTTACTGGTGCACCGGGGCACGGCGTGGGTGATCAGCGAAGAGGTATCCACCTGTTGATGCCGGTCCTGGATGGCCAGGCCGCAAAGCGTTGCCTGCGCGTGCTCGCCCAGCAGACGGAGGGTGTAATTGTTGCGCGTCAGACCGTTGTTGAGCGTGATGCCGTTCACCAGTACGTTCGACGAGGCGCCCTGCTCGACGTATACCGAAGAAAAACGGGTGGTCTGTATGCTGCTTTCCTCCAGGTCGTAGTAATCGAAGACGGCATTTTCTTCCGCAAAGATTTCCACGACCTGCGTGCCGAGGAAACGTGCCGGGTCGATGCTGTGGTCGCAGACGAGCAGCTCCGCTGCGGCGTCCGCTTCGAGGATAACCAGGATGCGGCGGTTGGCCATCAAGTCCACTTCGCTGCGGAAGATGTTTACCAGCTGTACCGGCCGTTCCACCCTGACGCCCCGGGGCACGTAGAGCACAAAGGCGTCCTGCGCCAGCAGGGTATTCAGCGCCGCCACCGCATCCTGCGCCATGTCCGCCGCCCGGCCGTAATAGCGGCGGGCTACCTCCGGGTGGCGCTGCGCAAATTCATTCATCCCGCCGGCATAGACGCCCTGTCTGGACAAGGCGCCGGAGGCGGACGGGCGGCGCGCATCAACGAGGTCGTTCACGACGAAATACAGCGAGGTACTCAGGTGCGGGACGTCGCAGCGGAAGACGTCGTCCGGCGTCACCGGAATCGACAGCCGGTTCAGGTTCAGCCCGTAATCGGGCGCAAAGGCCTTCGCCACGTCCGTATGGCGGTAGCGTTCGTCTTTCAGCGACGGGAAGCCTGACTGCCGGAAGTGTTCCAGCGCCTGCTGCCGGAGCCGGTTCATCGGTTCCGGCGCGTGGCGGCAGACCGTCTCCCCGTGTCCGTCGAACAAATCCAGGTACTGTTTTTCCGCTCTCATACGTTTTCCCTGTTTTTCAGCCAGTCGTATCCCTTTTCCTCCAGCTCGAGCGCCAGCTCCGGCCCGGCAGTCTTCACGATGTGGCCCTTGTAAAGCACGTGCACCACGTCGGGATGGATGTAGTCCAGCAACCGCTGATAGTGCGTAATGAGGATGGCGGCGTTGTCCGGCGTCTTCAAGCGGTTCACTCCGCTGGCAACGATCCGCAGCGCGTCGATGTCCAGTCCGCTGTCCGTCTCGTCCAGGATCGCCAGCGTGGGTTCGAGCATGGCCATTTGAAAGATTTCATTCCTCTTCTTCTCACCTCCCGAAAAGCCTTCATTCACGCTCCGGCTGACCAGCCTGTTATCCAGCTCGACGATCTCGCGCTTTTCGCGCATGAGTTTCAGGAAGTCGGTCGCGGGGATCGGCGCCAGTCCCCTGTATTCGCGATGTGCGTTCACGGCGGCGCGCACGAAGTTGACCATGCTGACGCCGGGGATTTCGATCGGATACTGAAAACTGAGGAAGACGCCTTCGCGGCTGCGGTCTTCGGGCGAGAGGGCGAGGAGGTTTTTCCCGTTATAGAGGACTTCGCCTTCGGTCACTTCGTAGGCCGGATGTCCGACCAGGACGCTGCTCAGGGTGCTTTTCCCCGATCCGTTCGGCCCCATGATGGCATGGACTTCACCCGGACGGACGGCGAGGTTGATCCCCTTCAATATCTCCTTGCCTTGAATAGAGGCATGGAGGTTTCTTATTTCCAACAACATTGTTTCCATATAAATTTAAACAGTGAATCCTTATTATTCACGGATACCTTCACAGGTCGGGCATCCGCTGTTTCAAAACGGCATCCGGCAGGGTGGGGATGCGTTACCGCACCGTCCGGCGTGCATGGCGCGTGCCTTCGTTCATTCGGCGACATGCCGAGTGTACACTCGGTGGTATGCCGTGTGTACACTCGGCGGTATGCCGAGTGTACACTCGGCGGTGTGCCGAGTGTACACTCGGCGATGTGCCGAATGGAAGCCAAAACGTCGTGATGAGTTACGGAACTGATGATCAGTGCCGTTATGGGGTGTAATACATACGTTCCCCGTTTTGCGTCCGGAGACTCCGGTTTTTGAGTGTGTGGCCGTTCCCTGCGCCGTTTGATTTCGATGTATGTATATCCGTTTAAACCGTTCATTGTTTAGTAATAATGCGGATAAGTGTGGTCGAGCAGGGGGAAGAGCGCTTCGGTCAGCAGATAAAAGAGGGTCATCCCGTCGTCGGAAGTGAAGGTAAAGGGGAACGTCAGCTTTACGCCCAGGCTCAGGGAATGATAGATGCCGTTGTCGCGCAGGGCATACGGCCGTTCGCCGGGCAGCGATGCTTCCACCCGCGTGCGGGAGGCGATGCCCATGCCGAGACTGTATTCAACGCAGAAGGCGATGCACGAGAAGAGGTATATTTCAGCGCCGGCGGCGGGCACGAACGACAGGCGCGGATTGACAGACCGTTGCAGGAACGTATGGTCGCCCCGATCCGTGGAGGCGCTGTATTCGCGATACTCCGCGCCTTGTCCCCAGTTGAGTTCTCCCGCTGCCGAGAGGTAGGGCTGCACCAGGAACTGCTCCCCCAGAAAGTACTTCCGGCCTCCTGCGCGCACGCCTTCCATGTGGCGGCGGGCGTCGCCGTAGCTGATCTCCGTACGGAAATAACCGGCTTGCAGGCTCCACTTGTCCGGCAGAAAGTACTCGCCCGTCACGGCAAAGGCCGCACTGCCGTTGCCGGTCGAAACCCTTGCGGGGTTCCGCGTCAGAAAGGGCTTGTCGAAGAGGTCTGCGGCATACCGGATCGCCCATTGCCGGTTTTCCTGTCCCTCCAGGAAGGCGGGCAGAAGCGCAAGCAGACATACAGTTCCGTACAGACAGACTGGCCGTTTCATCCCACGCTTCCTTCCAAAGAGATTTGTAAAAGCTTTTGCGCCTCGACGGCAAATTCCATCGGCAGCTTGTTCATCACTTCGCGGGCGTATCCGCCGACGATCAGGGCAACGGCCTTTTCGGTGTCGATGCCGCGCTGGTTGCAGTAGAAAAGCTGGTCTTCGTTGATTTTGCTGGTCGTGGCTTCATGCTCCACCACGGCCGTTTCGTTTTGAATATCGGTATAGGGAAAGGTGTGCGCGCCGCAGGTGGAACTGAGCAGCAGGCTGTCGCACTGGCTGTGGTTGCGGGCGCCCTCGGCGCGGGCGGCGATCTTCACCAGTCCGCGGTAGCTGTTCCGGCTGTGACCGGCGGAGATGCCCTTGGAAACGATCGTGCTGCGGGTATTCCGTCCGAGGTGAATCATTTTTGTCCCCGTATCGGCCTGCTGAAAGTGGTTGGTGACGGCCACGGAATAGAACTCGCCCGTAGAATGGTCGCCGGCAAGGATGCAGCTCGGGTATTTCCAGGTGATGGCCGACCCGGTCTCCACTTGCGTCCAGGAGATCTTACTCGCCTCGCCCCTGCACAGTCCCCGCTTCGTGACGAAATTATAGATGCCGCCCTTCCCCTGCCGGTCGCCCGGATACCAGTTCTGCACGGTCGAGTACTTGATTTCGGCACGCTCGCCGGCCACCAGTTCCACTACGGCGGCGTGCAGCTGGTTCTCATCGCGGCGCGGCGCCGTGCAGCCTTCCAGGTAACTGACGTACGATTCATCGTCCGCCACAATCAGGGTACGTTCAAACTGCCCCGTGTTGGCCGCGTTGATTCGGAAATAGGTACTCAGTTCCATAGGCGAACGCACGCCCTTGGGTATATAAACAAACGAGCCGTCGGAAAAGACGGCGGAATTGAGGGCGGCAAAGTAATTGTCGCGGTATCCGACCACGCTGCCCAGGTATTGCCGTACCAGATCGGGATGATGCTTGACGGCTTCGCTGAACGAGCAGAAAATAATGCCCTTCCCGGCCAGGGTCTCCTTGTGGGTCGTCTTGACGGAGACGCTGTCCATCACGGCATCGACCGCCATACCGCTCAGCATTTTCTGTTCTGCCAGCGGAATCCCCAGCTTGTCAAACGTCTTCAGCAGTTCCGGGTCAACCTCGTCAAGGCTTTTCGGGCCTTCCTTCTTCTTCGGCGCGGCATAGTAAATGATGTCCTGATAGTTGATCGGCGGAACGGTCAGATGCGCCCAGGCCGGCATCTCCATCGTTTGCCAGTGACGGAAGGCTTTCAGGCGAAAGTCAAGCAACCAGTCCGGCTCTTCCTTGCGGGAAGAAATCAGCCGGACGATCTCTTCGTCCAGTCCGCGGCGGAAGGTCTCCGTTTCAATGTCCGTCGTAAACCCGTACTTGTATTCGCTTCCGGTGACCTCGTTCAAAAAGGCAGCCGCATCCTGTTCCTCTTTTTTCGGTGTATCCATCCTTATTTCCTCCATATAAACAATTCTACCGGATAAATAGCCGGTGCAAACTCCCTGACACGAAAATAGAAGCGGGATTCTACTTTCGTTTCCTGCGAAACAAGCGCCGACTGGCTGTCCACGCCCTCCAGTACATTCAACATCAGGCTAAGCAGGAGCACCGTGATCAGCAATCCGAAAGCGCTTCCGGCCAAACGGTTCAGGAAACCGAGCGGCGTCACGCTGATCATTTTATGAATCACCCGCCCGGCCAGTAAAACAAGACCGGCGATCAGCAGGAACGCCACGGCATAACTTCCCGCCGTCACGCTCTGTTCCGGAAACCATTCCTTCTGTACCACATATCCGCGCAGGAAACCGGCCACTTCGGAACACAGATAGATAGCCGCCGCAAAGGCGATAAACGTTACGATTTGCCTGACAAAGCCGTCCATCCATCCTTTGACAAGTCCAACGATAGCCAGGACTGCAAGCGTTATGTCCAGCCAGTTCATATTACAGTGTTTTCTTTATCTCCGTCTGGTCGAACGCTTCAATGATATCGCCTATCTGGATGTCATTGTAGTTCGCAATGAAAATACCGCAATCCAGACCGGTCACGACCTCCTTCACTTCGTCCTTGAAGCGTTTCAGCGAGCTGAGGTCGCCCGTATGAATCACAATCCCGTCGCGTATCAACCGCACTTTGTTGGAGCGCTTGATCTTGCCTTCCTTGACAATACAGCCGGCCACGGTGCCCAGCTTGGAGATCTTGAATACTTGCTGGACTTCCACATTGCCGATGATATCTTCCCTGATTTCGGGAGAAAGCATGCCTTCCATAGCAGACTTCACTTCTTCAATAGCGTCGTAGATCACGGAATACAGCCGTATTTCGACCCCTTCCTTATCTGCCCGGCGGCGGGCGGGCGGCGCAGGCCGTACCTGGAATCCGATGATGATGGCATCGGCAGAAGCCGCCAGGTCAATATCCGATTCGGATATCTGACCGACCGCCTTATGAATGACATTGACCTGTATTTCCTCCGTTGAAAGCTTGATCAGCGAGTCGGACAATGCTTCTACGGAGCCGTCCACATCGCCCTTGACAATCAGGTTCAGTTCGTGGAAATCGCCTAACGCGCGCCGGCGTCCCAGTTCTTCCAGTCCAAAACGTTTCTGGGTACGCAGACCCAGTTCGCGCTGCAACTGTTCGCGCCGGGCAGCAATTTCCCGCGCTTCCTGTTCAGTCTCCAGCACGTTAAGCGTATCGCCCGCTTGCGGAGCGCCGTCCAGTCCCAGAATCAGTACCGGCTCGGACGGGCCTGCATTCTCCACGCGCTGGTTTCGTTCGTTGAACATGGCCTTGACGCGCCCGTAGTGCGTACCGGCCAACACGACGTCGCCCTGATGCAAGGTGCCGTTTCTGACCAGGATCGTTGCCACATAACCGCGTCCCTTATCTAAGGAAGATTCAATAACCGAAGCACTCGCCCGCTTTCCGGGA
>JAITQL010000138.1 GCA_031288935.1 Tannerella sp. | reverse complement strand
CGCAGTATCGGGAGTTTTTGCGCTTCGTAGCAGATGTATGCCGACTGGAGAATGGACTCGGGCGGGCGGGCGATGGCGACTTTGACTTCCTGCGGATCCTTGAGGATGGTTTGCGCCATGGTGCGGATCTTGGGGGGCATGGTGGCGGAGAACATGATGACCTGGCACGCGGGCGGGAGCCGTTTGTATATCTGCATGATGTCGTCGTAGAAACCCATGTCGAGCATGCGGTCGGCCTCGTCGAGCACGAAGAACGAAGCGCGCGACAGGTCGACGCTCTCCATGTTCAGATGGCTGATCAGCCGTCCGGGCGTGGCCACCACGATGTCGGCGCCCATCAGCAAGCCCCGTTCCTGCTGGGCATACGCGATGCCGTCCGTCCCGCCGTACACGGCCACGGCCGAGACGGGCACGTAATACGAAAAGCCCTCGATCTGCTGGTCGATTTGCTGCGCCAGTTCGCGCGTAGGCGCCATGATGACGGCATTAATCGCGTCCTGCGGATAACTGTCCCGGCACAATTTGCTGATGATGGGCAAAACGTATGCAGCCGTTTTCCCCGTGCCCGTCTGGGCATAGCCGATAAGATCCTTTCCTTCCAGGATATGGGGGATGGATAATTCCTGGATGGGCGTTGTTTCCTCAAAGTTCATCGCGGAAAGGCCATCCAGCACTTCCTTTTCAAGGTTTAATTCTTCAAATTTCATGAAACCGTTGGATATTATATTGATTTTCCCGGCAAAAATACATACTTATTTCGAGAGAAAATAATTTCCCGGATCATTTAGGCTAAAACTTTTTTGGGGCGCAATCTTTTTTGAGTGATTTTGCGGGGTATTGAAATCTGAAAGAAACGGGAAGAGAAAGACTGGAACGTCAGCCGGCAGATTCGCTGTCAACAATTCAAAGACCGGCTACCGCCGTTGCAACCGGGGCAGCTTTGTCTTTCAATTCATAATTGTTTTCTATCTTTGCCCTGTTAAATAAAAACGACCCATATGGAAGCTTTAAAATTGAAACAGCAACAGTCGCCACTCTCGGCACAAGAACTGCCCCGCCGGCAAGAACGCGGCCGGGACGCAGAAGAAGATAGCCATACGGACGTGCGCTACACGCTTGAAGAAGTGTGGGACGAGATGGACCGCATAATGATTGACCGCTATGGCGAGACGATGCGCCTGATGCTGAATGAGGAGCGGGCAAAAAGAGGATGGACCTTGTTGTAATACCCCGTCGTAAACTTGACGTATGAAAAAATACGAAATCGAAATTTCGCCTGTTGCGAGATTGGATATAAAAAACAGGGTGTATGGAATAACCCGTGATTTGCTTAACCCGGACGCCGCTAAGCGATACCGCACGGGGATGTTGAAAAAAAACGAATCCCTCCGTACCACAGGCGCTTCCCGTGCCCCCAGTCTGTATGAATCCGTCCAAAAACGATACGGCCCCACTGCCCGAACCGCAATCTACAAGAAATACACCATCATCTACAACATCGACAGCAACGCGATATGGATTCGCCGCGTTATCGCAAGCAGCCTGATAACCTGACAATGCTCCTCCCCCGTTCGGACAAGGTAGAACCCTGTCCGAAGAAGTGTTCCCGACGGCAAAGCCGTCCCTGCGAAAAGCGCCGCCGTCTGTCCCGTTGGGGACGGAATGTTGGTAGAAAATTGCAGGTTACCTGCCCAAATCCCGTAGGGATGGCATGTGTGATATGACCGGCATAGCCCGGCGCAGCCGCCATGAAGGGCGTTGCCCTTCCGCTGTTTGCAGGGACGGGCGATTGTGCGAGAGGTCGCCGCGCCGCCATTCCGTGAGGAATGAAAGTTCGGTAGAAATGACCGGCGTCTGTTGACGTTGCATCCCTTACGTGATGAAAAATAATCAAGTTATAACAACAGGCAAACAATCCCGTAGGGATTATAGCTCGGTAGAAAGGAATACGTCTACACAATCCGGCATGCCGTCAGGTATGCATCCATTATTACAGGTGGCATACCTGACGGCATGCCGGGTAAGGCGGGAGCGATGCGTTTCTACCGAGCTATATTCCCTACGGGAATGGGACAGCCGGCAAACAATCTTTTACAGGTTATTCATTTTACGTTGCTAAGCAGTCCGGAAGAGTGATAAAAAGACCGTTGGCGGATTCTTCGTCGCCAAGCGAAGACACGTCGGCTACATAACGCAGATTGTCGGGGTTTGAGGCGCAGCCGGCGGCCAGTTCGCGCAGGTCGGGGTCGGCTTCGATGCCGACAACCTGCAACTGCTTTTTGACCAGAGCGAGCAATAGCGTGAATACGCCGTGTCCGCTCTTTTCCACTACCACGCAACCCTCGTCCGGCAGTTGGGCTATCCGCTCCGCAAGGTCTTGACGCCGGCGCAGCTGGTTGCGCACAGCCCGCTCAACGGACGGGCCTTTGTAGAGGTAGTTGTGCTTCACCAGGTCGATGTAATAATCCGGCGTTTCCATTTCCCGGCACAGCGCGGCGTAGTGTTCCCGATAAAAACGGCGTATCTCCCGGCTCCGCGACGGATAGTCGGGACTGAAACGCGGGTCGTTCAGCGGAATCCGTTCCATTATCCGGATGTGAATCCTGCCCCTGCGCAGCATAAACTCCGGCTTGGGAAGCACATAACCCACGCCATGTATGAGAACGGGCAGGATGTCCAATTGCAGCTGTTCGGCCAAGTAGAACGCGCCCCGGTGAAACCGCCGGATGGAACAGTCTATCGAGCGCGTACCCTCCGGGAAGACAACAATGGAGTATCCGCGCTGCACAACAGACTTCAATGCCTCCAGCGTGTTTTCGATGCCGTTGGAAACCGGATAAAACTCGGCGTACTTGATCATCCGGCCATAAAAAGGCGAGTTCCATACCCAGTCGTTTGTCAATACCACCAGCTTGGGTGTAAGCATCATGAGAGCCGTCAGGTCGAGGTGCGACTGATGGTTGCAGATGATCACGGCCGGTTTCTCGAACTGCTCGTTTGCGAGATTCAGACACGTGGTTTTGACCTGCGGGATGCGGCACATCACCCATCGCGACGCCCTCCAGATCAGGCGGTGATACGCCAGTCTTTTTCTGTCCATCTCGCGGCCGGACAGGAACAGAAACCATCCGTGGATCGTAAGATACGTGATGACGGCCAAAAAAACCAGGAAGGAGTAGCCCGTTGCAGCCAGGTTTTTCAGCGTCACCGGCATCAGCCGCTTCTTCTCCTTGCGCACGGTCAGCAGACGGAACAGGAACGGCGGGAGAATGTATGACATGATCACCACCGAAAACATCCCTACCATCGTCACTTCTGCCAGGGAACGGAGCGCCGGATGCCGCGCGAAAATCAACATCCCCATCCCGACAAACATGATCAGCGCCGATAGAGCGATACTGCCCTTGTACGACGCCAGAATTTTCCGCCGCCGGTAGGTGTATTCATACATCAGCCCCTCGGTCATGAAAATGGTGTAGTCGTCTCCCTGTCCGAAGATGAACGTGGCCAGAATGACATTGACGATGTTGAACCGGATGTCGAAAAGATTCATCATTCCCAGAATCCACATCCAGCTCAGCGCCAGCGGTACAAAGGCAATCAGGCAGAGTTCCAGCCGTCCGAGGGAAAGGAGCAGGAAGACAAACACGATGAATCCGCAGACGTAGAGAACGTAGTTGAAGTTGCTGGACAGGGAGGAGATCATCCGCCGCGTGATCGATCCGCCGTCGAACGCGATGACCGCCTCGGAGTGCAGATTCAGTTCCTCCTCCAGCAGGGGCGCCTGCTCAGCGTTCGTGTAAAGCAGATTCACGATCAGGGATTTGTTGTCCGCCTCCACGATGTAGTTTTTGGCAATGGAGGCGCGTATCGCCTCGAAATGTGACAGGCCGGCCGGTTCCCATGTCCGGCTGACCGTCTCCTTGAAGGAGTGGAAGGCATCCGGTTTGAAGCCCGTCTGTCCGGCAGCCCCGTCCAGCCAGACCAGTACGGAATCCCTGCGGGAAAGCCAGAACGTATTCCATCTCTCCACCCGCTCCGCCTGCTGCGTGCGGGAAGGATAAAAGGGACTTATGTTGCCGGCTCCGGCAATCCGTCCCTCCCGGACGAGCCTGTCCAGCAGCGGCGAAAGCTCTTCGTTCGCTTCCAGCGCCTGTTCCAGGCTGTCGCCCTCCGCGACGCAGTACAGGATGTGACGGCTCCTGTTCAGCAACGTCATCATCCGCTGATATTCCTCCTGCTGCTCGCCGGTCATGTAATTGATCTTCTGCATGTCCGTTTCAAGGCGGGCACCGGGGCTGAAGAAGCCGAAAAACACCGTCAGCAGCAGCACGGCGGCAATGATCCGGGGATTTTTCTCGAAAGGCTGCCCAAGGAGGCGGGTGAGCAGCGAATGTTTCGCTGCGGGAAGGGAGACTCCCGGATGGCGGGGCAGCAGGTGGGGCAGGAAGAAGAGCACGAAGAGAATCGTGCCGACCAGCAGCAGCGCAGCAAACCAGCCCAGGTCGCACATGGCGTTGGAACCGATAAAAACGAGGCTGAGAAATGCGCCTACGGTAGTGATGTTTCCGATCGTGAGCGGTTCGATGATGTCCTTGATGACGGCGCGCGGATGAGGGGTGTGGTGATAGCGGTCGATGAAGTGGAGCGGATAGTTGATGGCGATGCCGAACATGATCGAACTGATGCCGACGGCAATCACGGAGACCTCGCCCCGTATCAGGTACAGGAAGGCGACGGCGAACAGTCCGCCGAAAAGCGCCGAGGCAAAGATCAGGAGGATTTTTCGCCCGCTGCGGAAGGAGTAGACCAGCAGGGCAAGGATCAGGACGAAGGCCAGTGAACAGGACAGCATTGTATCCTTCTTGATTTGCGACGCATTGCCGATGGCGATTTCCGACGCGCTGAAATGACGGAAGGCGACCTCCCCGTTCATCGCCTCTTCCACTTCGTCCGTGTAGCGGCCGAGCGAATCCAGAAGCGCCGCATTGCGGGCGGTCTCGCTGGCCGGCATGGTACATTCGATCAGCAGCAGCGCGTCGTGCGTATCCGTGAAGAGATGATCCTGATAAAGCTGAAACTGTTCGCCGACCTGAAAACCCTGCAAACGGCCCAGTACCGGATTGGCCATGCGGAGCGGATCGGACAGGATGTGCTGCCGAAGCCACCACATGCCGGCAGGAGACAGAAGCAGTTGCCGGTCGTTTGCCAGCTGTCCGGCAATCGCTTCGCGCGTGCAGAGCGTATCCATTCGCCGGTAGTCGGCCTCGTCCAGAAAATAGGGCAGATTGTTCGTGACAAACGCGATAACGGCCGCCATTTCCGACGGCTCTACCTTATACGTCAGACTCTTGATCCAGGACGGATCCAGCGTCTGCAAACGGGCGGCCAGCTGTTCCACGGCCTCAATTTGAATTTCCGCCGAACGGTCGGTCGTATCTTTCCCGGAACAGGAAACGGTGATCCTGTTGGCAGAAACTACGTACCGGTAAGCGTTGTTGATCCGTTCGTAGGCTTTGGTATCGGGCAGGAAGCCGGAAATGTCTTCCTTGAAGCTCACCCGGAGCGCCATCCCGGTAAAACACGTCACCAGCAGCAGCAGACAAAGGAAAAGCTGCGTCCGGTGATGCGAAAAGTAATCGTAGACTGCCAGAAAAAACCTTGTCATGGCTTCCGTTTCAGAATGGACAACTTGCGGCACAGCAACCGGGGATACCCGTAGCATACGGCCAGCAGGAGAAGGAGCGTATTGAGCAGGCTGATCCGGAAAAAGTCCTTTCCCGGCCTGAAATGGGTCACCCGTTCGGACGCCGGAGCGTAATAGACGCGCGTCGGGACGGGCAGCGCCGGAATCCCTTTCCAGGCGGTGCGCACCAGCAGCTCCACTTCCGCTTCATAGCGGCTGCACAGCGGGCGCATGCCCTTCATGGCAGCCAGGGGATACAGTCGGAATCCGTTTTGTGTATCCGGCAGGCGGCGACCGGTCTGAACGGCGTACCAGAAATTGGAAAACCGGTTGGCAAAACTGTTACCTGCCGGCATTTTCCCCTTCGTCACCCGCCGGCCTGTCAAGAGGCAGCCGGGATGAAGCTCCGCCAGCCGGACAAAGGCCTCCAGATCGCCCGCCTCGTGCTGCCCGTCCGAATCCAGTGTGATGACCGCTTCGTATCCCAGCGCCCGCGCCCGGTCGAAACCGCATTTCAGGGCATGACCCTTGCCCCTGTTGCGCGCAAGGGAAACGACGTCGACCTTTCCGGCAAAACGCGCCAGTATTTCGGCCGTACGGTCGGTAGCGCCGTCGTTGACGACAATCACGGAGCGGGTATATTCCAGCGTCCGGTCAAGGACGTCGCCCAGCGTGCGGTCGTTGTTGTAGGTAGGGATCACGACGCACAGCCGGAGGCGTTCCATCTGCTCCTGCAAGGCCGGGCGACCGTCTCCGCCGCCTTCGGCAAGCGTCAGCGTCAGCGAACAGAAGATCGCCGTTTCGTTTCTGACGGACGCCGTGACCGTCTGCCGTCCCTGCCCGTCCGTTTTGCAGGACAGGAGATGTACCGAAACCTCCGCCTGTTCCGACGGATCAATGATGCGAAGAAACTTGACGTTTCGGACGCCGCACAGGAAGAAGGACTTGCCGTAGCATACGCAGGCAATTTCCTTGACAAGCTGAACGATGCAAACGCCCGGCGTGACCGGATGGCCGGGGAAGTGCGCCCGGTAAACCGGATGCGAGGCATTCAGGTGCAGGCGGCACTGCCAGCCGCTTTCGGTTTCGACCGGCGCTTCAAGTGTATAGAAGCTGTCTTTCAATATCATTATTCGTTTATTGGAACCAGGGTGTAGGTAATGTCGCGGGACAGGTTTTTCAGCGTCAGCGTTCCGTCCGGGCTGCGGGTAACGGATTTCCCGCGACCGTAACGGACGCACAGCGTCTGTCCCTCTTCAACGCGGGTCGTTTTCCGGCGGAACGGAGCCTGCGGATGGTCGATCTCGAAAAGGAAATGCAGGTCGGACGCAAGGGTGCGGCGGATATACCACCTGTCCATCCCTGCAATCACCTCCCGCAGTTCGCACTGCCGCGGGTTCACTGTAAAGTCGAATGCCCTGGCGCCAAATTCGTTGATAAAGGTTCCCTTCCACCCCCCGCCGTCCTTCTTCAGCAGGCAGAGGCCGGTTATTGCGGTGTTCTTCATCCGGATCGTCACCCGGTACGTGTTTTTCCGCTCTTCCGACCGCATCGCCTCCGTCCATACGCGCGCCCCTGCCGGCAGCAAGTCCGTCCCGTTCCGCCGCATCGCCGGCGAAGCCGTTCCGCAACCGGTCAGCAGGCACAGCAAAACGAGGCTAACGGGTAAATACTTCATCATGAACAGGGATGTTTATCTGGATATTCTTCAGCCGGATCGACGTTTTGTCACCGCTCTTCTCCACCAGATCCACACCCAGGATGCGGCAGTCCGTCTGTCGGATATACAGCTGAATGGAGGCAAAGAGTTCTTTCACTTCCTTCCGGAGCGGCGTGAGGGTGACGGCATAATCCTCTTTCCCGATGGCAAATTGCGTGGAAAAGTCCTGCGAGTCGATCAGTCCGTTGCCGCTGACGCCGCCAATCATCACCTTGCCGATTTCACTGAACAGCTTGCTGGACTTGACCGGCATCCGGTTCGTATTGCTGCCCGAACGGGTGATTACGTTCTTCCCGTCCGTGGCAAAAACATACGCATAGGGCTTGGTATATTCCCAGCGAATCCTGTTTGCCTGACTGTAGTACATTTTTCCTTCCGAAGTCACCTTTTCGTCCATAAAGGAAAGTTCCTTCACCTGGGTAAAGTCGCACGTCATCGTTTTCATCTCCCCCGACGCCTGTTTGATCCGCTCCACGATTTCCTTTTTCTGCTCCCCGGAAGCCTGCCGGTAAGAGGCTTGCGCAAATACGGCCGCCGAACACGACAGCCATCCGCACAATACATATATAATCCTGTTCATAAACAAACTGTTTTTTTTTATTTGCGGCGCAAAGTTAGAAGAATCCGCTTAGTAAAGCAAGCGTACGGGCATTAAATCTGCTCTCCGTAGATGGATTCCCGGTCGCACGGGCTGCAAGAGCGGTATTTTATGCCTTGCACGGGATGGCAGAGGCGCATCCGGCACAGCCAACACTGCGAGAAACGGCGCCGTCAAAAAGCAGCCCGGACATTACCGCTGGATTGCTTCACTGCGTTCGCAAGGACGGGGCGCGGCGTTCTCTTCAGGATACCTGTTGCCGCATGGCAAACGTCGTCCAAACGGGAACATGTCCCCGCCGACGCAGCCGCCATGAAGGGCAACGCCCTGGCAAGCATCAGCACAGGGCAACGCCCTGTGTACGGTGACGCGACAATACCGAAGCCCTGAAAGGGCGCAAGCCAGGTATCCTGTCTGCTCTCGCCCTTTCAGGGCTTCGGTGGCGCTTGCCGACAGGGTCACAGGGCAACGCCCTGTGCTAATGCTTAAAGGGCGTTGCCCTTCCGCCGTTTGCATGGACGGGCGGTTGTTCGGGCAATGGCCACGCCGCCATTCCGCGAGATGACCGCACAGACGGGGCACGCCCCGTCTCTACCTCCCCCGGCATGGTTTTGTGCATTGCACCTGCCCCGTCCGGGATGATATATCTGCGGAATTTGCGTTTAAATCCATTTCATCCGCGTGAAACGCATCTTTGAATTTTCGAACCTTTGGACCTTGATTGTTGAATCTTTTCGTGCATAAAGTGTCCAATTTTTGGACAGTACTGTCCATAAATTGGACACTTTTGTTTTTTGCCGAAATGGATAAACCGCTCAAAAGAAACGATTTGATACTTTTGGCACGCTATTTGCCACTAATCGGGTAAAATGAATAGAGAAATGAAGAAAACAGCATTATTTTTATGGCTTGCTCTCCTGGAGGGATGGTCGCCGGCAACGGCAACGGCACAGGAGAATCCCCGGACAATGGACGAGTGCATGCAGTATGCCGTCGAGAACAGTCCGGGAGTGAAACAGGCCGCTTATGCCTATGATACGTACAAGGCGGAATATACCTCGTCGCTGACGGCTTTTCTGCCCACGCTGACGGCGAACAGTTCGGCGCAGTACAATTTCGGTCGCGCCGTCGACCCGGAAACCAATACGTATGCCAACACGACGACTTTCAACAATTACTACGAGGGCTATACCTCGCTTCCGCTCTTCCGGGGCGGACAGCTGGTGAACCAGTGGAAGCTGGCCAAAGCGAACCGCCAGGCGGGACTGAACGATATTCAGAAGGCCAGGGACGACCTGGCGCTGAATACGATGGAGGCCTTCGTCAACGCGGCGTACTATCAGGGAACGGTGCGCTACGCCGCCGAGAAACTGGAGGAAAGCAACCTGGCCCTGCGCAAGATGAAACGGCAGGAGGAACTGGGACTGAAGGGGCTGTCCGACGTGGCGCAGATCGAAGCCCTGGTCGCGGGAGACGAATATCTCCTCACGCACCAGCGGAATCTTTTCCACACCGCCCTGCTGAAGCTGAAGGAATACATGAACTATCCCTTCGAACGGGCGCTGGAGGTGGACACGGCGACGGTCGAAACCGGCATCCGGCTGCACGAAGGCGAGTCCGTCGGCGAGATCTTCGACCGGGCACGGGAATCCGCTCCCGCGGCGTTGCAGGCCGCCTGGAAGGTGAAGGCTTCGCAGTTGCAGTACCTGAAAGAGAAGGGACGCCTGTTTCCCTCCATCAGTCTGAGCGCGAATGTCTACACCAGCTACTTCGAGAACCTGAAGTCCGAAGCCACGCCGGTCGCCTTCCGCAACCAGTTCCGCAACAACCGGGGCGAAAACGTCGCCGTAAGCGTTTCGATCCCCCTGTTTGACGGCTGGGTGCGGCAGACCGACCTGCGCCGCGCACGCAACAACCTGCGCATCGCCCGCTCGCAGCAGACCGAAACGCTGACGCAGCTGCACGCCGCCATCGAACAGGCCGTGGCCGACCGCAACGGCTTTGCCGCCGAGAGCATCCGGATGCAGAAGAAACTGCGCGCCGACGAACTGGCCTGCCAGGTCACGCTCCGCAAGTTTGAAGAGGGGCTGACAAGTCCGCTCGACGTGCAGACCAGCTCCAACATCCTCGTCGAATCGCGCGCCGGCCTGCTCCAGAAGCAGCTCATGTATCTCCTCAAGTGCAGGCAGGTGGATTACTACAGGGGTGAACCGTTAATCAGACCGCAGGAGTTGCCCGCGGAATAAAAAACGCATCAAACAGAAAAAAGGAATCATAATCAATAAAAACGCAAGAAAATGGATATTCAATTGGAAAAAAAGAAAGGAATACGGAGAAAACACATTCCGTATATTGCAGCAGGAACGTTAGTAATCGTACTGCTTGGGTGGATCGTTTTGGGCGATCATTCACCGACGTTGAAAATTGATGCGCGCGGCATCAGCATCGGGACGGCCGTGTCCGACCGGTTCAACGACTTCGTCCGCGTCGACGGTCAGGTACAGCCCGTCACCGTCGTACAGCTCAGCCCCGAAGAGGGCGGCATCGTACAGGAGAAAATCATCGAGGAAGGCTCGCAGGTACGCCGCGGCGACATCATCGTGCGCCTCGGCAATTCGCAGCTCGACCTGCAAATCCTCCAGGCCGAAGCCGACCTGGCCGAGAAGCAGAACTTTCTCCGCAACACGCAGGTCGCCATGGAACAGGATCGCCTGAACAACCAGAACGAAAAGCTGCAGCTCGAACTCGAAACGACCCGCAAGCAGCGCGCCTTCCGCCAGCAGGAAAAACTCTACGAGGAGCAGCTCACCGCCCGCGAAGACTGCCTGCAAGCCGGTGAAGACTACGAGCTGGCCGTCCGGAAACACGCGCTCGTACTGGAACGCCTGCGCCAGGATTCCCTCTACCGCACCATCCAGGTCGACGTGATGGAAGACAACCTGGCCAACATGCGGCGCAACGTCCTGCTGGTACGGGAGCGGAAGGAACACCTCAACATCCGTTCGCAGATCGACGGCGAACTGGGTTTGCTCGACGTCGTCCTCGGCCAGAACGTCACGCCCGGCCAGAAGATCGGCCAGATCAACGTCCTGTCGGACTACAAGGTGGAGGCGCTCATCGACGAGCACTACATCGACCGCGTCCGTGCCGGTCTCGCCGCGATGTTCGAGCGGCAGGGCGCCTCCTTCGCGCTGGCCGTGCGCAAGGTCTACCCCGAAGTACGCGAGGGCAAGTTCCGCACCGACTTCGTCTTCACGGGCGAACGTCCGGACAACATCCGCAGCGGCCAGACCTATTACATCAACCTCCAGCTCGGCCAGCCCACCGAAGGCATCCTCATTCCCAAGGGCGCCTTCTTCCAGAGCACGGGCGGCAGCTGGATCTTCGTCCTCGACGCCGACGGCGGCAAGGCCTACCGCCGCAACATCCGCATCGGACGACAGAACCCCCAGTACTACGAAGTCCTCGAAGGCCTCGGCGCCGGCGAACGGGTCATCGTCTCCGGCTACGAAAGCTACCGGGACAACCAGGTACTGGTGCTGGACTGAGAGTGAGCAATGAACAGTGAACAGTGAAGAATGAATAATGAAGAATGATGATTTGAATTTTGAATCTTGAATTTTAAATTTTTGAATCCCCCCAAATGGCCTGGTTTGTGCCTGAAACCCTCGCTCTCCTCTCCTTGTGGAGAGGGGCCGGGGGAGAGGCAGGTTGCTTCACTGCGTTCCGCATGGCAGACTTTGCCCGAACGGAGGCGTCCCCGCCGGTGCAGCCGCCATGAAGGGCAACGCCCTGTGTATGGCGGTACATCAACGGGCGCCGGCCATTCCTACCTGCGACCGCACGGTATCC